>NZ_JBHWCL010000110.1:0-32141 GCF_042735125.1 Kitasatospora sp. NPDC059599
GTCCCGCTCCGTGCCGCCTCAGCGTGCCCAGCCGGACGTCCGCCAGGCGTTGAGGCCCGGGTGGACGGCGGGGCGGAGCAGGCGGGAGCGGTCGTTCCAGGGGGATGCCGGGCCGTCGCCGGCCCGGCGCGCCGCCTCGGCGGCGGCCTGCGCGGCGGCGGCCCGGGCCTGGACCACCGCCAGAACGGTGGCCAGCTCCTCGGGGGTCGGCTGCCCGTGCAGCACGTGGATCGGGGACATGGCTGGTTCTCTCCCGACGGGGACGGGTCTACAGGGGGATGTTGCCGTGCTTCTTCGGCGGCAGCACCTCGCGCTTGCCGCGCAGCGCCCGCAGGCCCCGGACGATGTGCCGACGGGTCTCGCTCGGCGCGATGACCGCGTCGACGTAGCCGCGCTCGGCCGCCAGGTACGGGTTCAGCAGGGTGTCCTCGTACGAGGCGATCAGCTCGGCCCGCTTCGCCTCGGCGTTGCCGGCCGCCTCGGCCTCGGCGATCTCCCGGCGGTGCAGGATGTTGACCGCGCCCTGCGCGCCCATCACGGCGATCTGGGCGGTCGGCCAGGCCAGGTTGAGGTCGGCGCCGAGGTGCTTGGAGCCCATGACGTCGTACGCGCCGCCGAAGGCCTTGCGGGTGATCACGGTGATCAGCGGGACGGTGGCCTCGGCGTAGGCGTAGATCAGCTTGGCGCCGCGGCGGATGATGCCGTCCCACTCCTGCTCGGTGCCGGGCAGGAAGCCGGGCACGTCCACGAAGGTCAGCACCGGGATGTTGAACGAGTCGCAGGTGCGGATGAAGCGGGCGGCCTTCTCGCTGGCGTTGATGTCCAGGCAGCCGGCCAGGTCCATCGGCTGGTTGCCGACGATGCCGACCGACTGGCCCTCGACCCGGCCGAAACCGGTGATGATGTTGCCGGCGTACAGCGGCTGGGTCTCCAGGAACTCGCCGTCGTCGACGACGTGCTCGATCACCTTGCGCATGTCGTACGGCTGGTTCGCCGAGTCCGGCACGATCGTGTCGAGTTCGAGGTCCTCGTCGGTGACCGTCAGGTCGGCCTGCTCCGGGTACGACGGCGCGTCGCTCAGGTTGTTGGAGGGCAGGTACGAGAGCAGGCTCTTGACGTACTCGACGGCCTCCTTCTCGTCCGCGGCCAGGTAGTGCGCGTTGCCGGACTTGGTGTTGTGGGTGCGCGCGCCGCCCAGCTCCTCCATGCCGACGTCCTCACCGGTGACGGTCTTGATCACGTCCGGGCCGGTGATGAACATGTGCGAGGTCCGGTCCGCCATCACCACGAAGTCGGTGATCGCCGGGGAGTACACCGCGCCGCCCGCGCAGGGGCCCATGATCAGCGAGATCTGCGGGATGACGCCCGAGGCGTGCACGTTGCGGCGGAAGATCTCGCCGTACAGGCCGAGCGAGACCACGCCCTCCTGGATCCGGGCGCCGCCGGAGTCGTTGATGCCGATGACCGGGCAGCCGGTCTTCAGCGCGAAGTCCATCACCTTGACGATCTTCTCGCCGAAGACCTCGCCCAGGGAGCCGCCGAAGACGGTGAAGTCCTGGGCGAAGACCGCGACCTGACGGCCGTCGACGGTGCCGTAGCCGGTCACCACGCCGTCGCCGTACGGGCGGTTCCTCTCCTGGCCGAAGTTGGTCGAGCGGTGCCGGGCGAACTCGTCGAACTCCACGAAGGAGTCCTCGTCCAGCAGCTCGACGACCCGCTCGCGGGCGGTCAGCTTGCCCTTGGCGTGCTGCTTCTCCACGGCCTTGGACGAGCCGGAGTGCACGGCTTCGTCCAGCCTGCGTCGCAGGTCGGCGAGCTTGCCCGCGGTCGTGTGGGGGTCGTACGGCGCCTCGGTCATCCGGTGGCTCTCCCTGATCCTTGGCCGCGACCTGTTCGAGTGCGCGCGGGCCGGGTGGTGGGCCCGCGCATGAGGGCAGGGCGGCGCTACGAACTACCGCTGGGTAGCGTAGCCAGCGCGGAGGGCGATCCGGCACGTCCTGGCGTTATGGCCATCGACACAGTTTTATCGGGGCGCGTTCTGCGGGACGATGGGGCGGCCTACGCCCTGCGGCCGCGCCCACGATCTAGGGTTTCCCCCATGACCGCACCCGACACCCCTCGACGCAGCGGACTGCGCGGCTTCGGCCGCACCGGACCGTCCCCCTGGACCGATCTGGACCGTCCGCCGCTGGACGAGGAGGCGCTGCGCCACGACCTGCTCGTCCCGGGCGGGCTGTGGACCTCCCTCGACGTCGTCACCGAGACCGGCTCCACCAACAGCGACCTCGCCACCCGGGCCAGGGCCGGCGCCGCCCAGGGCGCGGTGCTGGTGGCCGAGGCACAGAGCGCCGCGCGCGGGCGGCTGGACCGCCGGTGGACCGCCCCGGCCCGCTCCGGGCTGTTCCTGTCCGTCCTGCTGCGCCCCGAGGAGGTGCCGGTCGAGCGCTACGGCTGGCTTCCGATCCTGGTCGGGGTGGCCGCGGCGAGCACGCTCGGCCGGGTCGCCGAGGTCGAGGTCGGGCTGAAGTGGCCCAACGACCTGCAGGTGGAGGTGGACGGCGCGGAGCGCAAGATCGGCGGCATCCTCACCGAGCTGTCCGGCGGCGCGGTGGTCGTCGGCCTCGGCCTCAACGTCTCGCTGCGGGCCGACGAGCTGCCCGTCCCCACCGCCGCCTCGCTCGCGCTGGCCGGCGCCACCACCACCGACCGGGGCACCCTGCTGCGGGCCCTGCTGCGTGAACTCGCCGGGCTGTACCGCGAGTGGACGGCCGCCGCCGGCGACCCGCACGCCAGCGACCTGCTGCGCGCCTACGTGGACCGCTGCACCACGCTCGGCCGTCAGGTGAAGGTCCACCTGCCCGGCGACACCGAGCTGTCCGGCGAGGCGGTGGCGGTGGACGGCGACGGCCGGCTGGTGGTCCGCACGCCCGACGGCGCACGCCGGGCGGTCGGTGCGGGCGACGTCGTCCACGTGCGCCCCGAACCCCGCTGAACGGCAGGCTTCACCTCTCCTTGACCCGGGCGGATGCCCCGGATCCGGCGATTCCGTGCGAACATTCCACCTGGCAGCGGTGTGAGGCGCGCCACTGTCCGCCCGGGTGGCGGACGGTGCGCCCGGACAGGTAGGACACGAGGCGAGTGCGGCGACCGCACGGGGACGGACCGGTGGCAGAGGACGGCAGCAGCGGCACGACGGCGGGCAGCGCCGACCCCACGGTCGCGCTCGAACTGGAACGCCTGATCCTGGACGCGCCGCGCCGTTACACGCCGTACCAGGCCGCGCGCGCCGCCGACGTCCCGATGGAGCTGGCCACCCGGTTCTGGCGGGCCATGGGCTTCCCCGACATCGGCCAGTCCCGGGCGCTCACCGACGGCGACGTGATCGCGCTGCGCCGGCTGGCCGGCCTGGTCGAGTCCGGGCTGCTGAGCGAGTCGATGGCGATCCAGGTCGCCCGTTCCACCGGCCAGACCACGGCCCGGCTGGCCGGCTGGCAGATGGACACCTTCCTGGAGAACCTCACCCAGTCCGTCGAGCCCGGACTGACCCGCGCCGACGTCGCGTACCCGCTGGTCGAGCTGCTGCTGCCGGAACTGGAGCAGTTCCTGGTGTACGTCTGGCGCCGCCAGCTGGCCGCCGTCACCGGGCGGGTGGTGCAGGCCGCCGAGGACCACGAGATCACCAGCGGGCGGCTCGCCGTCGGCTTCGCCGACCTGGTCGGCTTCACCCGGCTGTCCCGGCGGCTGGAGGAGGAGGAACTCGGCGAACTCGTCGAGACCTTCGAGAACACCTGCTCCGACCTGATCGCCGGGCAGGGCGGACGGGTGATCAAGACCCTCGGCGACGAGATCCTCTACGTCTCCGAGGACCCGGCGACCGCCGCCGAGATCGCGCTCAGCCTGATCGAGGCGCTCGCCGGGGACGACGCGATCCCGCCGCTGCGGGTCGGCATGGCCTTCGGCACGGTCACCTCACGGATGGGCGACGTCTTCGGCACCACCGTCAACCTGGCCAGCCGGCTCACCTCGATCGCGCCCAAGGACGCGGTGCTGATCGACGGCGAGTTCGCCGCCGCGCTGGAGCAGAACGGCAGTGTCGCCCCGGCCGACTCGGAGGGCCCGGGACTGGCCGAGGCGCTGTCGGCCGCCGCCGGGATGCCCGCCTCCGGGCTGCCGATGCCGGGGCCGGACGTCGGCGCCCGGTTCCACCTGCAGCCGATGTGGCGGCGGCCGGTGCGGGGGCTCGGGCTGGTCGAGCCGTGGCTGCTCACCCGGCGGCTGAAGGCCGAGTAGCACCGTGGCGGCCGCGGGCGGTTCGGCCGCGGGGGTTCGGCTTCGGGCGGTCCGGCGGGCACGCTCCGGCGGCGGCGTTCCCCGTGTCGAACGGTTGAAACCCGTACGGCCCGAGGGTGGTCCATCCGGGCAAACGGGGCATAACCAACCGAAATCGCCATAGTCTTGGTGCAAGCGGCCGGTTGGGTGCGACCGGGCGACGGGGGTCCGGCAGGACCGAGCACGGGAGCGAGGCGAGCCGGTGAGCAGTGAGGCGATCATGACGGACCGCGGCTGCGACTGCGGCGGCTCGCCGCACCGCGACCCGCTGCCCGACCTGCGACTGCAGTCCGTGGTCGAGCTCGCCCAGGACATGGCCGGCGCGCTCACCCCGCTGGAGGCCGTCCGGGCCGCCGCCGGCCGGGCCACCGAGGCCCTCGGCGCCACCATGGCCGCCGTCTCGGTCTGGGACCGCGAATCCGGCCGCCTGCGGGTCCTGGTCAACCACGGCGACCTCGCCCCCGGCGAGGAGGAACTGCCCGAGGACGAGTCCTACCCCGTCGCCGACTTCCCCGAGATCGTCACGTACCTGGAGGAACGCTGGACCACCGGGCGCCTGCCGCGCGCCTGGCTGCAGAGCGCCGAGAACAGCGAACCGCACGCCGGCCACGTGCACCCGACCGCCGGCGCGTACTGCCGGGAACGCGCCGCGGCGCTGCGCCGGCGCGGGCGGGCCTGCTGCGTGGTCGCGCCGATCGTGCTGCACGGGCAGGCCTGGGGCGAGCTGTACCTCGCCCGGTCCGTCGGGGTGCCCGAGTTCACCGAGGCCGACGCCGACTACGCCACCCTGCTCGCCGCCCAGGTCTCGGCCGGACTCGCCCAGACCGAACGCCTCGCAGACCTGCGCAAACTCGCCTTCTCCGACCCGCTCACCGGCCTCGCCAACCGGCGCGCCGTCGATGCCCGGCTGGACAGCGCGCTCGAAACCCACAACCGGGACAACACCGTCGTCTCGCTGGTCGTCTGCGACGTCAACGGGCTGAAACGGGTCAACGACCAGCTCGGCCACGAGATGGGCGACCGGCTGCTGGAACGGTTCGCCCACCAGCTGTCGCTGGCCGCCGCCAAGCTCCCCGGCAGCCTCGCCGCCCGGCTCGGCGGCGACGAGTTCTGCCTGCTCGTGGAGGGCCACAAGGCCGACGAGGTGGTCGCCGCCGCCGAGGAGCTGTGCGCCCGGGCGCTCGCCCTGTCCGAGGGCGAGGGCGTCGCCTGCGGCGTCGCCTCCACCGGGGACTCGATCGGGCCCGTCACCACCCCCGACCGGCTCTTCCGGCTCGCCGACGCCGCCCAGTACCGGGCCAAGGCGGCCCGCGCCGCCCACCCCGTGGTCGCCGGGCGCAGCCACGGCCCCGGCTTCTCGCCCGACCCGACCGTGCTGCTCGCCGACGCCGCCGACCCGCACCACCGGGCCGACGGGCGGCGCGGGCCGAACGGACGGGCCGGTTCGGGCGACCGGCGGCGCTTCCGCGGTGCCGCCCACAGTGCCGACCCGGGCCAGCTGCTCACCGCCGTCCTCACCGCCCTCGACCAGGCCGCCACCGCCCGGGCCGTCCACCCCGCCGACACCCTCGCCAAGCTCGTCGTCGTCGCCGAGACCTCGGCCCGGCTGCTCGACGCCGTCGGCTGGTGGGTCTCCTACGTCCCGCCCGGCTCCCACCTCATGCGCACCGCCCAGCACGCCGTCTACCGGATGACCAGCGGCCCCAGCAGCACCCGCGCCGAGACCCAGCGCGCCCAGATCGAGGCCCCCGACGCGGTCTTCGACCTGCGCCACTACCCGATGACCCGCCGTGCCGCCCGCGGCGGCGCCTTCGCCCTGCGGGCCGGCGCAGCCGGCAACGACCCGGCGGAGGAGGCCATGCTCGTCGTCTCCGGCTACCGCGGCATGGTCGCCGCCGGGGGCCAGAACCCGGCCGGCGGCTGGCTCGTCGAACTCTTCGCCGACGACGCCACCCTGCCGCTCGGCCAGGCCGCCTCCGCCATGCGTGCCCTGGTCGCCGTCGCCCTCGCGGGCGCGGCCTCCCCGCCGGTGGTCTGAGGGACCGCTCCGGGGCGTCCGCGGGGCCCACCCGGCGTGCGCGGCCGCCGTGTTCGTCTGCCATGCTCTTGCCGCACTCACTCGGGGGCGGCTCGTTCGGGGCCGGCCCGGAGGGGCGAGGGGCGGGCCGCCGGACGCTGTCCGGGCGGCCCGGCCGGGCCGTGTGCCGATTCGGTGACCGGGATGTCGCGGGTGGGTCGCGGTCGGCGGCCGGGGGGTGCCCCCGGCGGGTGGGGCGGTGGCATGGTGGATGGCCGGTCGAGCGGTAACGGGAACGGGGGCGGGGTCGTGGGCAGACGGTTGACGGGTGCGGCGGTGGCCGGGGTACTGGTGTTCGGCGGCGGGGTGGCGGTGGCCGCCCCGGCGTCGGCGGCGCCGGTGGTGCGGACGGCACCGGACCGGGCGCCGCAGGTGCGGGACGGCGCGCGGGTGCACCGGATCAGCCAGGTCGCCGGATCCAAGTCGAAGTCGGCGTCCACGTCGGCGTCCAAGTCGAAGCTGAAGAAGAAGGCGAAGCACGGCTTCTTCCACGGGTTCTTCCACGGCCTTCTCGGCTGGCTGGCCACGCTCCTGCTGGTCGGCCTGCTGGCCACCGTCCTGATCGTGCTCTGGGTCAGGCGTTCGCGGTCCCAGGCGGGTTGAGGGCCCGCAGCACGGCGTCGACCAGGCGGTCCGCGTGGTCGTGGGTGAGCGGGCCGAGCCGGTACAGCCAGCGGTAGTAGAGCGGGCCGTAGAGGAGTTCGACGGCCAGGCCGAGGTCGGCGTCGGGGGCGATCCCGGCCGGCCTCGCGGGCGCCGCGCAGGCGGTCGCGGGTGATCTCCAGCAACGGGTCCAGCAAACGGGTGCGGTACTCGGCGTGCAGCGCGGGGTCGTTGAGGATCTCGCCGACGACCGCCCGACCTGGTGCTCTGCGACATCGCCGGCTTCGCGGGCCGGGCCCTCGGTGAGCGGCTGGGCGTGCCGGTCGTGCAGCTGTCGCCCACCTTCGTCGGCTGGGAGGGCTTCGGGCAGGACCTGGCCGAGATGTTCGAGGCGGTCCGGTCCGGACCGGGCGGCGCCGAGCACTACCGCCGCTTCGCCGACTGGCTGGCCGGGGCCGGCGCGGTCCAGCGCGACGTCGACGCCTTCAAGAACCGCCCGGAGCGGGCGATCGCGCTGGTCCCGCGCGCCCTGCAGCCCAACGCCGACCGGGTCGACGAGCAGCGGATCGACTTCGTCGGGCCCTGCTTCGGCGACCGGGCCCACCAGGGGCGGTGGGAACGGCCGGCCGGTGCGGAGAAGGTGCTGCTGGTGTCGCCGGGTTCGGCGTTCACCCACCAGCCGGCGTTCTACCGGGCCTGCGTCCAGGCCTTCGGCGACCTGCCGGGCTGGCACACGGTGCTGCAGATCGGCGCGCACACCGACCCGGCCGAACTCGGCGAAGTGCCGGACACCGTCGAGGTGCACCGCTGGGTGCCGCAGCTGTCGGTGCTCGCCCAGGCGGACGCGTTCGTCACCCACGCGGGCACGGGCGGCTCCAGCGAGGGCCTGTTCCACGCGGTGCCGATGATCGCGGTGCCGCAGGCCACCGACCGGTTCGCCAACGCCGACGCCCTGGTCGGTCTCGGCGTCGCCCGCCGTCTGGACACCGGCGTGGCGACCCCGCAGGCGCTGCGCACGGCCCTGCTGGAGCTGGTCGGCGACCCGGCGGTGGCGGAGCGGCTGCGGGAGCTGTCCGCCGCCGGCCGGGCCGAGGGGGGCGCCGCCCGGGCGGTGGACCTGATCGAGGCGGAGCTGTAGGCCTGAGCCCGGCCCGGGCCTGCCCGGGCCCCGTCCGGCCGAGGCGGGGCGGGCGGGGGTCACGGCGTGCGGCCCGGATCCGGACGGCGGAGAATCCGGATGACGAACACCTGTTGTCATATCTCCATTCACCTGATGTGATGGTGTATATGGATATGCACAGTGCTGTGGCCCCCGACGCTCCGCTGGTCCTGGTCGGCAAGGCCGACGTCAGTGCCGAGGACGTTCTGGCCGTCGCCCGGGGCAACGCCCGGGTCGAGATCGGTCCCGACGCGCAGGCCGAGATGGCGGCCGCCCGTGCGCGGATCGACGCCCTCGCGGCCGAGCCGCGTCCCGTCTACGGCGTGTCGACCGGCTTCGGCGCGCTCGCCGTCCGGCACATCAGCCCCGAGCTGCGCGCGCAGCTGCAGCGGTCGCTGGTGCGCTCGCACGCCGCCGGCATGGGGCCGGCCGTCGAGCGCGAGGTGGTCCGCGCGCTGGTCTTCCTGCGGATGAAGACGCTGGCCTCCGGCCGCACCGGTGTGCGCCCGCTGGTCGCGCAGACCATGGCCGCCCTGCTCAACGCGGGCATCACCCCGGTGGTCCGCGAGTTCGGCTCGCTCGGCTGCTCCGGCGACCTCGCGCCGCTGTCGCACTGCGCGCTGGTCCTGATGGGCGAGGGCACCGCCACCGGCCCGGACGGCGTGGAGAAGCCCGCCGCCGAGCTGCTCGCCGCCGCCGGGATCGAGCCGGTCGAGCTGCTGGAGAAGGAGGGCCTGGCCCTCATCAACGGCACCGACGGCATGCTCGGCATGCTGGTGATGGCCATCGCCGACCTGCAGCGCCTGTTCACCACCGCCGACATCACCGCCGCGATGACCCTGGAGGCGCTGCTCGGCACCGACAAGGTGCTCGCCCCCGAGCTGCACGCCCCGATCCGCCCGCACCCGGGCCAGGCGCTGAGCGCCGCCAACATGCTGGCCGTTCTCAAGGACTCCGGCCTCACCGGCCACCACCAGGACGACGCGCCGCGAGTCCAGGACGCCTACTCGATCCGCTGCGCCCCGCAGGTGGCCGGCGCCGGCCGGGACACCCTGGCCCACGCCCAGTTGGTCGCCTCCCGCGAGCTGGCCGCCTCGGTGGACAACCCGGTGGTGCTGCCGGACGGCCGCGTCGAGTCCAACGGCAACTTCCACGGCGCCCCGGTCGCGTACGTGCTGGACTTCCTCGCCATCGCCGCCGCCGACCTGGGCTCGATCTCCGAGCGTCGCACCGACCGGTTGCTCGACAAGGCCCGCTCGCACGGCCTGCCGGCCTTCCTCGCGGACGACCCGGGCGTGGACTCCGGCCTGATGATCGCCCAGTACACCCAGGCGGCGCTGGTCAGCGAGAACAAGCGGCTCGCCGTCCCGGCCTCGGTCGACTCGATCCCGTCCTCCGCGATGCAGGAGGACCACGTGTCGATGGGCTGGTCGGCCGCGCGCAAGCTGCGCCAGGCCGTCGAGAACCTCGGCCGGATCCTCGCCGTCGAGCTCACCGCCGCCGCCCGCGCGCTGGAGATCCGTCAGCAGGCCGACTCGGCCGGCCGGATCGCCCCGGCCAGCGCGGCCGCGCTGGCCGTCGCCCGGGAGGCGGGGGTCGGCGGCGCCGGCCGCGACCGCTTCCTCTCGCCGGACCTGGAGGCGGCCGCGGCGCTGGTCGCCTCCGGCGAGCTGGTGCGCGCGGTCGAGCAGGTCACCGGCCCGCTGGCCTGACCCGTCCCGGGCGCGGGGCGGCCGGGGCTCAGTCCCAGTCGCCCCGCGGCCGGCGGTCCGCGCGGTTGCGGCGCTCGCCGAACGCGGCGGCGAAGTTGACCCCGACGATGCCCGCCCAGCAGACCAGCAGGCCGCCGAAGCCGCCGTTCGCCGGGTTGGTGGCGATCGCGGTCAGCGGGATGCCGAAGGCCATCGACACCACCGCGAGCCCGTTGCCGGAGCGCTTGCCCCAGCCCAGGCGGCGGGACCGCTGGTGGCGGTCGTGGTACCCGCGCGGCTCCTGGTCGTCCATCCGCTGGGCCACGGAGCGCTCGACCCGCGCGTCCAGGCGGGCGTCGAGACGCTTCATGAAGGAGTCGACGAGCTCGTCCTCGTACTCCTTGCCGAGCTCCTTGCGGGCCTGCAGGGTGGCGTCGAGGTCGCGCCGCAGATCGTCCTGGCGAGTGTCCATGGAGTACAGCGTGGCGCCGACGGGGTGCCCGGTCCATCCGTTCGCGGGGGGAATCCGGGCGGGCTCAGGGACAAATCAGGGTTACCCCGAGCCGTGCGGGGCGGCCGACGGGCCGTCACCCGCCGGGCGCCCCGCGAGCGCGCCCCGGCCGTCCGCGGCCCGGGGCGCGACTCTCCTCCGGCCGTAATTCGGCCGCACTCCGCCCCTTCTCCGACTGTCCGCATACCGATCTTTTCCGTCCGATCCTCGGGACGTCTCACGGAGCGTTCCGCCGTACGAGACGTCTTTGCCAGGCGGGGCCCGCTGCTGCACAGTCGTCGTCCGAACCGCTCGCACCCGGAGGTACCGCTGATGACCGCCCTCGACGAGACCGGCAGCGTCGGCCCCTCCGCCCGGCTGCTCCAGCTGTTCGAGGGTCACCGGCTGACTCCGACCCAGCGCCGGATCGCGCACTCGCTGGTGCGGCACGCCACCGAGGCGCCGTTCCTGTCCAGCGTCGAGGTCGCCGAACTCGCGGGCGTCAGCCAGCCGTCCGTCACCCGGTTCGCGGTCGCGCTCGGGTACGACGGCTACCCGGCGCTGCGCAGGCAGCTGCGCGAGCTCGGCGGGGGAGAGCCCGCCGCGCCGGAGACCCCGGACGACGCGGTGCGCAACGAGCACCAGCAGGCCGTGCTCGCGGAGATCGCCCACCTGCGCCACCTCGCCGAGCTCCTCGCCGACCCGGAACCGATCATCCGGGCCGCCCGGCTGCTCGCCGCCTCCCGCCCGCTGCCGGTGCTCGGCCTGCGGGCCGCCTCGGCGCAGGCCCGTGGCTTCGCCTACTTCGCCGCCAAGGTGCACCCGGACATCCGGCTGCTGGACGAGGGCGGCAGCATGCTCGCCGACCGTCTGGAACAGGCCACCGCGGCCGGGGCCAGCGCGCTGCTCTGCTTCGCGCTGCCGCGCTACCCGCGGGAGCTGATGGACGCTCTGGCGGTGGCCCGCGAGTGCGGGCTGACGGTGCTGACCGTCGCCGACAGCGCCTTCGCGCCGGTCGCCAAGCTGTCCGACCTGATGCTGCCGGCCGCCGTCGGCACCGGCCTGGTCTTCGACACCGCGTGCGCGCCGATGATGCTCGGCCGGGTGCTGCTGCAGGCGATGTGCGACGAAATCCCGGGCGCCGAGGCCCGGTTGGAGGCGATCGAGCAGTCGGCGACGGCGCGCGGCCTGTTCCTGGAGTAGCGGCGGGCCGGAACCGGTGCGGCCAGGACCGGGCGTGGCCGGGAATAGTCGTCACGAACCCGGGCATCCCCTACTGCAGGGGGTGCCGCCCATGCGCGTGATCCACGAGATGAAGTTCGTCGCCCGGCTGTCCTCGGGTGCCGACGAATGGTCCTGCCCCGCCTGCGGACGCCGCGTCACCCTGCGGCGGCTGCCTGATCCCGAACTGACCGTCCTCGACCCGGGCGACGAGTCCGCCGTCCACGTCGGCGTCATCGAACCCGACGCCCGCGCCGCCGCGGCCGCCGAGAAGTACGGCCTCGGTCCCGTCCAGGACGTCCCCCGGCCGCCGTCCCCGCCGACGCCGGACGCGGACGACCGCCGCTGGCTCGCCGAGATCGGCATCGACTGGGACGGCGGCGCGGCGGCCTGACTCAGCTCCGGGGCGCGTACAGCGGAAGCTCGGAGGTGTCCAACTCGGAGGGCAGCGGCGAGGGCAGCGGGACGTGCTCGCCGTACTTGCCGTGCAGCACGCCCTGGTAGGCGCCGTCGCGGGGGTGGGTGTAGAGCGTCCAGGTGCCCTTGTGCGGGTCCATGGCGAGGAGGAGGGCCACGCCGGCGACGGCGTACCAGTCGGTCTTCGTGGCGACGCTCCTCACGCCTTCCGAGTTGGAGATCACCTCGACGGCCAGGGCGACCTCGTGCGGGTCGGACAACCACTCGTCGTCCTGATCCCAGTCCACGGGGAGGACGATCAGGTCGGGGGTCACGTAGTCCTCGTCGTTGCCCGGCATGCCGATGGACGACACCTCGTAGGAGCCGAGGTCGGCCGGCAGCTTCGGATCCAGCTGGATGCGCAGCCGTCGCACGGTTCCCGCGTGCTTGCCGCGAGGCGGCGGGGACATCACCAGGGCTCCTCCGATGATCTGGACGCGAAGCCCCGTGCTCTGCTCGATCTGCTCCGCCGCGTCCCGGAGTCTGCCGGGCCGCACGGTGATGGCCGGCATGGTGCCCTCCGCTCCCTGGTACTGGGCCGAGTGGCTGGTGTTCGCCGGGTTCAGGCTAGCGCCCGGAGCCGGTCGGCGGCACGGTTGATCGGATGGGACCGATCGGTTTCGGGGTCTGGTCGAAAGCCCGTTGTTTAGTTATATTCAGTCGAGCAAGGCTTGAATGAATCCATCCGCAGGGAGGCCGGGACTATGGTGCAGCAGGCGAGCGGTCCGCGCGAGGTTCGCGCGGCGCGCGGAACGGCGCTCACGACGCAGGGGTGGCAGCAGGAGGCCGCCCTGCGGATGCTGATGAACAACCTCGACCCCGAGGTGGCCGAGCACCCGTCGAAGCTGGTCGTGTACGGCGGCACCGGCAAGGCCGCGCGGGACTGGCGCTCCTTCGACGCCATGGTGAAGACGCTGCAGGGCCTGAAGCAGGACGAGACCATGCTGGTCCAGTCCGGCCGCCCGGTCGGCGTGATGCAGACCCACGAGTGGGCGCCGCGCGTGCTCATCGCCAACTCCAACCTGGTCGGCGACTGGGCCAACTGGGAGGAGTTCCGCCGGCTGGAGAGCCTCGGGCTCACCATGTACGGCCAGATGACCGCCGGCTCCTGGATCTACATCGGCACCCAGGGCATCCTCCAGGGCACCTACGAGACCTTCGCCGCCGTCGCCAACAAGCGCTACAACGGCACGCTGGAGGGCACCATCACCCTCACCGCCGGCCTCGGCGGGATGGGCGGCGCCCAGCCGCTGGCCGTCACCATGAACGGCGGCGTGGCGATCTGCATCGACTGCGACCCGTCCCGGATCTCCCGCCGGATCGAGCACCGCTACCTGGACGTCGAGGCCAAGGACCTCAGCCACGCGCTGGAGCTGGCCACCGCCGCCCGCGACAAGAAGCAGCCGCTGTCCATCGGCCTGCTGGGCAACGCCGCCGAGCTCTTCCCGCAGCTGCTCGCGATGGACGCGCCGATCGACATCGTCACCGACCAGACCAGCGCCCACGACCCGCTGAGCTACCTGCCGATCGGCGTCTCCTTCGACGACATGGCCACCTACGCGGCCGAGAAGCCCGCCGAGTTCACCACCCGCTCGCGCGAGTCGATGGCCAAGCACGTCGAGGCCATGGTCGGCTTCCTGGACCGCGGCGCCGAGGTCTTCGACTACGGCAACTCGATCCGCGGCGAGGCCCAGCTGGCCGGCTACGACCGCGCCTTCGCCTTCCCCGGCTTCGTCCCCGCCTACATCCGCCCGCTGTTCTGCGAGGGCAAGGGCCCGTTCCGCTGGGCGGCCCTGTCCGGCGACCCGCAGGACATCCACAAGACCGACAAGGCCGTGCTCGACCTCTTCCCGGAGAACGAGTCGCTGCACCGCTGGATCAAGATGGCCCAGGAGAAGGTGCACTTCCAGGGCCTGCCCGCGCGCATCTGCTGGCTCGGCTACGGCGAGCGCGACAAGGCCGGCGAGCGCTTCAACGACATGGTCGCCTCCGGCGAGCTGTCCGCGCCGCTCGTCATCGGCCGTGACCACCTCGACTGCGGCTCGGTCGCCTCCCCGTACCGGGAGACCGAGGCGATGCTGGACGGCTCCGACGCGATCGCCGACTGGCCGCTGCTCAACGCCATGGTCAACGTCGCCTCCGGCGCCTCCTGGGTCTCCATCCACCACGGCGGCGGCGTCGGCATCGGCCGCTCCATCCACGCCGGCCAGGTCACCGTCGCCGACGGCACCGCGCTGGCCGGGGAGAAGATCCGCCGGGTGCTCACCAACGACCCGGGCATGGGCGTCATCCGGCACGTGGACGCCGGCTACGACCGCGCCGACGAGGTCGCCGCCGAGCGCGGGGTGCGCGTCCCGATGGGTGAGCTGTGACAGCACCTTCGTTCGAAGAGATGTGGGCGGAGCTGCTCCCCGTGGGCCGCTCCGCCGCCTCCGGCGGCTACCGCCGCTTCGCCTGGAACTCCGCAGACGCCGAGTGCCGCGCCTGGTTCGAGCAGCAGGCCCGCAGCCGCGGCCTGACGTACGAACTGGACCGCAACGGCAACCAGTGGGCCTGGCTGGGCGACCCGCAGGCCGGCGGGGCCGTCGTCACCGGCTCGCACCTGGACTCCGTCCCGGACGGCGGCGCCTTCGACGGCCCGCTCGGGGTGGTCTCCTCCTTCGCCGCGCTGGACGAACTCCGCGCCCGGGGAACCGAGTTCACCCGGCCGCTGGCGATCGTCAACTTCGGCGACGAGGAGGGCGCCCGGTTCGGCGTGGCCTGCATCGGCTCCCGGCTGACCGCCGGGGTGCTCTCCCGCGAGGCCGCGTACGACCTGCGCGACGCCACCGGCGTCCGGCTGCCCGACGCGATGGAGAAGGCCGGCTACGACCCGACCGCCATCGGCGCGGACGACGACCGGCTGGCCCGGGTCGGCGCCTTCGTCGAACTCCACGTCGAACAGGGCCGCTACCTCGCCGAGGGGCAGCCGGTCGGCGTGGCCGGCGCGATCTGGCCGCACGGCCGCTGGCGGTTCGACTTCCACGGGGAGGCCAACCACGCCGGCACCACCCGGATCGAGGACCGCCGCGACCCGATGCTGACCTACGCCAACACCGTGCTCGCCGCCCGCAAGAAGGCGAAGCACGCGGGCGCCCTCGCCACCTTCGGCAAGGTCGCGGTCGAGCCCAACGGCACCAACGCGATCGCCTCGCTGGTCCGCGGCTGGCTCGACTCCCGGGCGGCCGACGAGCGCACGCTCACCGAACTGGTCGCCGAGATCGAGCGGGCCGCCGCCGAGCGCGGCGAGCGCGACGGCGTCCGGGTCGAGCTGACCCGCGAGTCCTACACCCCGGTGGTGGAGTTCGACGGTCCGCTGCGCGACCGGCTCGCCAAGCTCCTGGACGCCCCGGTGCTGCCCACCGGCGCGGGACACGACGCCGGGATCCTGGCCTCCGCGATCCCGACCGCCATGCTGTTCGTGCGCAACCCCAGCGGCGTCTCGCACTCCCCGGCCGAACACGCCGAGGTGGCCGACTGCCTGGCCGGGGTCACCGCCCTCGCCGACGTACTGGAGGACCTGGCGTGTCAGTGACCGCAGTGAGCTACTGGGCGCCCTACGCCTGGCTGCCGCACCCCAACGGGCCGGTGGTCGAGCGGGACGTGCTGATCGCCACCGGCCCCGGCGGCCTGATCACCGCGGTGACGCCGGACAGCGGGCCCTGCCCGTCCGGCGCCGTCCGCCTCGAAGGGCTGCTGCTGCCCGGCCAGGCGAACGCCCACTCGCACGCCTTCCACCGGGCGCTGCGCGGGCACGTGCAGGTCGGCTCCGGCACCTTCTGGACCTGGCGCGACACCATGTACCGGTTCGCCGGCGTGCTCGACCCGGACAGCTACCTGGAGCTCGCCACCGCCGTCTACGCCGAGATGGCGCTGGCCGGGATCACCGCCGTCGGCGAGTTCCACTACCTGCACCACGCGCCCGGCGGCGCCCGCTACACCGACCCGAACGCGATGGGCGAGGCGCTGATCGAGGCCGCCGCCCGGGCCGGCATCCGGATCACCCTGCTGGACACCTGCTACCTGTCCGCCGGCTTCGGCGCCGAGCCGACCAGGCCGCAACAGCGGTTCAGCGACGGCGACGCGCAGGCCTGGGCCGAGCGGGCGGACGCGCTCAAGCCGCGCGAGCACGCCCGGATCGGCGCCGCCATCCACTCGGTCCGGGCCGTCCCGGCCGAGCAGCTGGGCACCGTCGCGCAGTGGTCGCGGACGCGCGGGGCGCCGCTGCACGTCCACCTCTCGGAGCAGACCGCCGAGAACGACGCCTGCCTCGCCGCACACGGCGTCACCCCGACCCGGCTGCTCGCCGAGCACGGCGCGCTCGGCCCGCTCACCTCGGCCGTGCACGCCACCCACCTCACCGACGAGGACGTCAAGCTCCTCACCGACTCCTCCACGACCGTCTGCATGTGCCCCACCACCGAGCGGGACCTCGCGGACGGCATCGGCCCGGCCCGCCGGCTCGCCTCGGCGGGCTGCCCGATCACCCTGGGCAGCGACAGCCACGCGGTCATCGACCCGTTCGAGGAGGCCCGCGCCCTGGAGCTGGACGAGCGGCTGCGCACCCGCACCCGCGGCCACTGGACGGCGGGCGCCCTGCTGCGGGCCGGCACCGAGGACGGGCACGCCTCGCTCGGCTGGCCGGAGGCCGGGCGGATCGAGGCCGGGGCGCTCGCCGACTTCACGGTGATCGCGCTGGACTCGGTCCGCACCGCGGGCCCGCCGCCCCGGCTCGGCGCCGAGATCGCGGTCTTCGCGGCCTCGGCGGCGGACGTGCGGCACGTCGTGGTCGGCGGCCGGCACGTCGTCCGGGACGGTGCGCACCAGCTGGTGGCCGACGTCCCGGGCGCGCTGCGGTCCGCCATCGGCGCGCTGGACTGCTGACCCCGCCGACCCCCGCGGCGGGACCCCCGCCCGCCGCAGGAACCCCCGTCCAACCCCCTTCGGAAGGCCTTGTCTTGAGCACCTTGATCACGGGCATCGGCAGCCTGGTCACCAACGACCCCGGGCGGGGCACCGGGCCGCTCGGCCTGCTGACCGACGCGGCCGTGGTGCTGGACGGCGCCACCGTCGCGTGGGTCGGCCCGGCGGACCGGGCCCCGGCCGCGGACGAGCGCGTCGACGCCGCGGGCCGGGCCCTGCTGCCCGGCTTCGTCGACTCGCACGCCCACCTGGTGTTCGCGGGGGACCGCACCGCCGAGTTCAACGCCCGGATGTCCGGGCAGGCGTACACGGCGGGCGGGATCCGCACCACGGTGGCGGCCACCCGGGCCGCGACCGACGCCGAACTGGACGCCAACCTGGACCGGTTCGTCCGGGAGGCGCTGCGCCAGGGCACCACCACCATCGAGTGCAAGTCCGGCTACGGGCTGACGGTGGAGGACGAGGCCCGGGCGCTGCGGATCGCCTCCCGGCACACCCCGGAGACCACCTACCTGGGCGCGCACGTGGTCGCCCCCGAGTACGCCGAGGACCCGGCCGGGTACGTCGACCTGGTCACCGGCGAGATGCTGGACGCCTGCGCCCCGCACGCCCGGTGGGTGGACGTCTTCTGCGAGAAGGGCGCCTTCGACGGCGACCAGGCACGGGCGGTCCTGACCGCCGGCATCGAGCGCGGGCTCACCCCGCGGGTGCACGCCAACCAGCTCACGTACGGTCCCGGCGTGCAGCTCGCCGTCGAGCTGGGGGCCGCCTCGGCGGACCACTGCACCCACCTCACGGACGAGGACGTGGCGGCGCTGGCCGGCTCGGGGACGGTCGCGACCCTGCTGCCGGGGGCGGAGTTCTCCACCCGGGCCGAGTACCCGAGCGGGCGTCGGCTGCTGGACGCGGGGGCCGTGGTGGCGCTGTCCACCGACTGCAACCCGGGTTCCAGCTTCACGAGTTCGATGGCATTCTGCATCGCGGTCGCGGTGCGGGAGATGGGGATGACGCCGGACGAGGCGGTCTGGGCGGCCACCGCGGGCGGCGCCCGCGCGCTGCGCCGCACCGACGTCGGCGTGGTCGCCCCCGGCGCCCGGGCCGACCTGCTGCTGCTCGACGCGCCCTCGCACGTCCACCTGGCCTACCGGCCGGGCGTGCCGCTGACGGCCGCGGTCTGGCGCGCGGGTGTCCGCGAGGTCTGACCGACGGTCTGCGGGAGGCTCCCGCGCCCCCGGGGTGGCGGGCGCGGGAGCCTTCTGCCACGTCTTCGCGTCCGGCCGGGCAGGTGCTTCCCGCTACGCCGGCGTCCGCGGCGCGGGGCCCAGGGAGCGCCGCAGGAAGTCCAGTTCGTGGCCCAGCAGGTTCTCCACCACCGCCTCGTCGCCCGGCCGGTGCCCGGTGGCGGCGAGCGGGAGGACCTCGTGCGGGCGGCCCGCGGCGAGCAGGGCCCGGGAGAGCCGCAGGGCGTGCGCGGGGAAGACGTTGTCGTCGGCGAGGCCCTGGACCAGCAGCAGCGGCCGGCGCAGGCCGGGCGCCGCGGTGATCAGCGAACCCTCGTCGTAGTGCGCGGGGTGCTCGTCGGGGTGGCCGAGGAAGCGTTCCTGCCAGTGGGTGTCGTAGGTGCGCCAGTCGGTGGGGGCGGCCCCGGCCGAGGCCGCGTGGAAGACGTCCGGGCGGTGCAGGACGGCGTAGGCGGCGAGGTACCCCCCGAAGGACCAGCCGCGGATGCCGACCCGGCCGGTGTCGAGCAGCCCGGGCCGTAGCCGGTCGGTCTCCCGCAGGGCCTCGATCTGGTCCTCCAGCACCGGGCCGGCCTTGTCGCCGTACACCGCCTTCTCCCAGCGCGGCCCGCGCCCGGGGGTGCCGCGGCCGTCCACGACGAGGACCGCGAAGCCCTGGTCGGCGAACCACTGCGAGACCAGGTCCCACCAGAGGCCGCCGGAGGTGGCCTTCTGCATTGCGGGCCCGCCGTACGGGTCGAGCAGGACGGGCAGCGGGCCGGCGCCGGGGCGGTGGCCGGTGGGCAGGAAGAGCGAGGCGCGCAGTTCGCGCGGGCCGAGCCGGAGCAGTTCGGGCCGGGCGGCGGACGCGGGCGGCCGGGCGTGCGAGACGAGCGGGAGCTCCGGACGGCCCTCGCGCAGGACGGTGCTGCGACCGGCGGGGTGGCCGTCGGCCCGGGTGGTGAGTACCAGCGTGCCGCCGTTCCGTACGCCGGTGTGCAGACCGGGGCCGCTGCTCAGCCGACGGAGGCCGGCGTCCGGCCGGTACGTCCAGAGGTGGGTCTCGGTGGGCTCGTCGGAGGCGGTGAACAGCACCTGCTCGCCGTCGGTGCCGAGCACCTCGCGCAGCTGCAGCCCGGCCGGGGTGACCGGCTCGCCGTCGACGGTCAGGTGCCGGGTGTCGCCCAGGTCGGCGGAGCCGACCAGCGCGCCGGCGGCGGTGCGGGCCGGCAGGCCGGGGAGGAGTTCGACCCAGTGCTCGTCGCGCTGCTCGGCGAGCACCCGGGTGGTGCCGTCCGGTCCGACCGCCAGGGTGCGGACGGTGCGCTGGTCGCGGCTCTGCACGGCGGCGTACGGGCCGTGGGCGTCCCAGCCGGCGGCGGTGAGGTACTCGAAGGCGGTGCGGTCCCAGCGGACCTCGGTGCGGCTGCCGTCGAGGCCGAGCAGCCACAGCGAGACGTCGGCGTTGGCGGTGCCGGCCAGTGGGTAGCGCAGGGCGCGCGGCGGGCGGTGCGGGTCGGAGGGGTCGGCCACGAAGACCCGGGTGACCGGGCGTTCGTCGACCCGGGCGACGAGCAGCGCGGTGCCGTCGGGGGACCACCAGTGGCCGCGGGTGCGGTACATCTCCTCGGCGGCGACGTACTCGGCGAGGCCGTAGGAGACGTCCTCGGCCTCGGGTTCGGCGAGTGCCCGGTCGTCGGTGCCGTCGACGGAGACCACCCGCAGGGCGCCGGCCGTGACGTAGGCGATCCGGCGGCCGGTCGGGTCCGGACGGGGGTCCTGCGGCGGCCCGGGGACGGCGGTCGGGACGGCGCGGACGGCGGCCTCGGCGGGGCCGTCGGCGGGGGCCGTGGTGTCGGCCGTGGTGCCGGCCGTGGTGTCGGCGATCCACAGGGCGCTGCCCAGGGTGAAGGCGGCGAGCCGGCCGGTGGCGTCGGTGTCGTACGCGGTGATGCCGCCGTCGGCGCCGAGGGCGGCCGGGTCGGCGACCACCCGTTCCGCGCCGGTGGCGGTGTCCAGGGCCCAGAGGCAGTCCAGTGGATCGGTGCCGCCGCGGCTGCGCAGGAACAGGACGGTGGTGCCGTCGGCGCTCGGTCGCGGCCGGGTGGGGGCGCCGAGGGTGAACCGCCGGGTCCGGGCGAGGCTGCGGGGCAGGGAGTCGGTGGGCATGCTGCACGGTAGGCAGAAAACGGCCGGGGCCGCCGTGGATCTCAGGAATCCACGGCGGCCCCGGAGTCGTGAGCCGGTCGTCAGCG
Organism: Kitasatospora sp. NPDC059599; assembly: GCF_042735125.1. NCBI lineage: Bacteria > Bacillati > Actinomycetota > Actinomycetes > Kitasatosporales > Streptomycetaceae > Kitasatospora > Kitasatospora sp. NPDC059599. Next base: position 20,464 of record NZ_JBHWCL010000110.1, read on the forward strand.
CGTCAGTGCACGTCGCCCATGAGCTTGACGACCTTCTTGCGGTACAGCGCCAGCGCGATGCCGGCGAGGATCGCCATGGCGCCCTGGACCGCGAAGTACGCGGTGCCGCCGACCACCTTGTCGCCCAGCACCAGCTGGAAGATCGCGGCGACGCAGTCGCCCGCGGTGACGGCGAGGAACCAGACGCCCATCATCTGGCTGGCGTACTTGGTGGGCGCCAGCTTGGTGGTGACGGACAGGCCGACCGGGGAGAGGGTGAGCTCACCGACGGTCTGGACCAGGTAGACCACGGCCAGCCACAGCGGGGTGACCTTGGTGCCGCCGGAGGCGGCGCCCATCGCCAGCATCATGACCATGAAGGAGACGCCGATCATCAGCAGACCGAAGGCGAACTTCATGGTGGTGCTGGGGTTCTTCGACCGGCGGGCCAGCGCGACCCAGATCCAGGCGAAGACCGGCGCCAGCGCCATGATGTACAGCGGGTTGAGCGACTGGAACCAGGTGGACGGGAAGTCGATCCCGAACAGCGTGGACGCGGTGTGCTCGTCGGCGAAGATGCTCAGCGTCGAGCCGGACTGGTCGTAGATCATCCAGAACACGGCGGCGGCGACGAAGAACCAGATGTAGCCGCTCATCTTGGACTGCTCGGTGGAGTCGAGGTCCTTGTCGCGCTTCACCTTGGCGAAGACGAGCACCGGGATCGCCAGGCCCGCGATGGACAGCGGCCAGATCGCCCAGTTGATCGTGAAGTGGCCGGTGAAGCCGACGACCGCGTAGAAGGCGGCGGCGACGGCCAGCCAGATGCCGGCCTTGGTGAAGATCTTCCGCTTCTCGTCCGCGCTGATCGGCGAGGTGACGATGTCGCTCTTCGGGCTCAGGTGGCGGGTGCCCAGCAGGAACTGGGCGAGGCCCAGGGCCATGCCGACGCCGGCCAGGGCGAAGCCGAGGTGCCAGTTGACGCTCTGGCCGACGGTGCCGATGACCAGCGGGGCCGCGAAGGCGCCGAGGTTGATGCCCATGTAGAAGACGGTGAAGCCACCGTCACGGCGCGGGTCGTTCGGGCCGTCGTACAGGTGGCCGACCATCGTCGAGATGTTGGCCTTGAGCAGGCCCGAGCCGACCGCGATGAAGGCGAGGCCGACGAAGAACGACGCGCTGAACGGGACCGCCAGCAGGAAGTGGCCGATCATGATGATCGAGCCACCGAGTGCGACGGTCTTGCGGGCGCCGAGGAAGCGGTCCGCGATCCAACCGCCCGGGAGGGCCAGCAGGTAGACCATGGCCGTGTAAACGCTGTACACGGCAGCGGCGACCGCCGTCTTCATGCCGAGGCCGCCGTCCGTGAGGGAGGCGGTCATGTAGAGCACCAGCAGGGCGCGCATGCCGTAGTAGCTGAAGCGCTCCCACATCTCGCTCATGAAGAGAGTGGCGAGTCCTCGGGGGTGGCCGAGAAAGGTCTTGCCGCTGGGAGAGGCCGACGTGACGTCGGCGTCCAGGGTCGTAGACGCCATGTGTAGTGGTTCCTTGCCTGACAGCGTCCGCCTGGGGGGGTGGCGGCGGACGTGGACTTGAACCACTCTACGTGGCGATATTTGGCTCTATCAGATGACAAAAGCCACGAATTAGGTATGGCAATGGCAAAGAGATCAACAGATCTTCCCGATCGATCCATGGTAGACGGGGTTCTCTTCCTTCGGATTCAAGATCCAGAAGGGGATTCTTTGCTGAACCGGCGGTCTGCAACACCCTGTTGAGTTCAGTCGGATGCCCGTATAACGATCACGCTCTGTGAACTACCTCACAGGGCGTCCGGCCATACCCCGGCGGACTACCATCACCACATGACCTGTGTGCTGCTCGCCGAGGACGATCCGGCGATCTCCGAACCGCTCGCCCGGGCCCTGCGACGCGAGGGCTATGAGGTGCTCGTCCGCGAGGACGGTCCGACCGCACTCGCCGCCGGCCTCACCGAGGAGGTCGACCTCGTCGTCCTGGACCTCGGCCTGCCCGAGATGGACGGCCTGGAGGTCTGCCGCCGACTGCGCGCCGACGGCAAGAGCTGCCCCGTCCTGGTGCTCACCGCCCGCGCCGACGAGGTGGACACCGTGGTCGGCCTCGACGCCGGCGCCGACGACTACGTCACCAAGCCCTTCCGCCTCGCCGAACTGCTCGCCCGCGTCCGGGCCCTGCTCCGCCGCGGCAACGTCGACCAGCTCACCACCGGCGCACACGGGGTGAAGATCGACATCGAGTCCCACCGCGCCTGGCTCGGCGACGAGGAGCTCACCCTCTCCGCCAAGGAGTTCGAGCTGCTGCGCGTGCTGGTCCGGGACGCCGGCCGGGTGGTCACCCGCGAGGAGATCATGCGCCAGGTCTGGGACACCACCTGGTGGACCTCGACCAAGACCCTGGACATGCACATCTCCTGGCTCCGCAAGAAGCTCGGCGACGACGCGGCCAATCCGCGCTACATCGCCACCGTGCGCGGGGTCGGGTTCCGGTTCGAGAAGAATTAGTCCCGTACGGAGATCGGGACCGGGCCACGGCCGGTGAAGCGGAACACCTCGGGGAGCGGCAGCGTGAAACGCCGGATGATCAACTCGCTGCTGGGCGTCGTCCTGGTGGTGGTCGTGGTGTTCTGCGTGCCGCTCGCCCTGGTCGAGAAGCGCACCATCGTCAGCTCGGCCCAGGACCGGGTCGACGCCGCCGCCGTCCGGGTGCTCGCCCTGGTCGAGAGCCGGATCGCGGCGGGCGAGTCGGTCACCGAGGCGCGGGCCTTCGAGAGCCAGGTCACCGAGGGCAGCTACGTCGAGGTACAGGTCCCCGGCCAGCAGGTGGTCTCCGCCGGCGCCCGCCCGGCCGGGGACCACCTGCTGAAGGCCGTCGAACGCGGCAACAGCGGCGAGACCGTCACCGTCGAGCAGTCCCGCGCGGACGTCGACCACGAGATCGCCAACAACCTGCTGCTGCTCGGCGTCGTCGCGCTGCTCGCCGTCCAGGCCGCCGTGGCGCTCGCGGTCTGGCAGGCCAAGCGGCTCGCCCGCCCGCTCACCGACCTCGCCGAGACCGCCGAACGGCTCGGCTCCGGCGACCCGCGCCCGCGCGACCGCCGCTACGGGGTGCCCGAGCTCGACCGGGTCGCCGAGGTGCTGGACACCAGCGCCGAGCGGATCGCCCGGATGCTCACCGCCGAACGCCGGCTCGCCGCCGACGCCTCGCACCAGCTGCGCACCCCGCTCACCGCCCTCTCCATGCGGCTGGAGGAGATCACCGCCCTCGCCGAGGACCCGGAGACGGTCAAGGAGGAGGCGACCATCGCCCTCCAGCAGGTCGAGCGGCTCACCGACGTCGTCCAGCGACTGCTCACCACCCAGCGCGACCCGCGCAGCCCCACCGCCGTCGCCTTCGACCTGGACGAGGTCATCAAGCAGCAGGTGGAGGAGTGGGGCCCGACGCTGCGCGAGAAGAACCGGGTGCTGTCCCTGGAGGGCCTGCACGGGATCACCGCGGTCGGCACCCCGGGAACGGTCGCCCAGGTACTGGCCACCCTGATCGAGAACTCCCTGATGCACGGCGCCGGGACGATCACCCTGCGGGTCCGGCCGTCCGGCACCTCGGTGGTGGTCGAGGTGCAGGACCAGGGCGCGGGGGTGCCGCCGGACCTCGGCAACCGGGTGTTCGAGCGCGCGGTCAGCGGCCGCAACTCCACCGGCATCGGCCTCGCCGTCGCCCGCGACCTCGCGGAGGCGGACGGCGGGCGGCTCGAACTGCTCTCGCTGAAGCCCCCGGTGTTCGCGCTCTTCCTCGGGCGCAGCCACGCCGACTGAGGCCACGCCGACCGAGGCCACGAGGACTGAGCCACGAGGGCCGGGGCCCGGCCTGCGCTCGGGAGGACCGGGGCCCGGCCGGCCGCGCTGAGGGAACGACGAACCCCGGCGGCCTGGTCGGCCTGCCGGGGCTGCGTGCGGTCTGCGCGGGAGGTTCGCGGGGCCTACTCGGCCTTGGCGTAGCGGATCTGCTCGGCGGCCAGCATCAGCTCGGCCTGGGCGGCCAGCTCCTGGCCGCCGGCGGCGCCCGCAGGCTGCTGGGCCGGCAGTTCGACCGGCTCCGGCACGGACTTGAACACCCAGGTGCGGTACGAGACGAAGCGGAACACGGTGGCCACCGCGAGGCCGATCACCTTGGCGCCCAGCTGCTCGTAGTGCGAGTCCAGCTTCAGCACGTACACCGAGAAGCCGAGCACGCCGGTCTCGATCAGCATGCCGATGCCGCTGTAGACCAGGAAGAGCGTGATCTCGCGCTTGCGGGAGGCGGCGTCGCGGTCCCGGTACAGCCAGTAGCGGTAGCCGAGGTAGTTGGTGGCGATCGCGATCACCGTCGCGGCGATGTTGGAGCGCACCGAGGCGAGGCCCAGGCCGTTGATGCAGACCCAGAAGACGGCGAAGTTGACCACCACGCCGCTCAGGCCGACGATCCCGAACTTCACGACTTCGCCCTTGAGCCCACGCAGTTTCTGCGCGAGCGACGATTTCGAAGCTGCGGTCGTCGCCATGCCGGACTGCCTCCATGTACCTGCGGGTCGAGAGGGCCGATCGCGGCGGCGCGGTCGCCCCTTGAGCCCTGCGTGCACGCACATGATCGGACCGCGTAGACCAGGACCTGGCCGTCCAGGCTACCCGCTTCCGCCGAACGGCTCAGCCCCGAGGGGGCCGGGTCCGCATCTACGCGCGTCCGCTTCCGAGGGCCCACCAGCGGCTCCACCGCCCCCCACCGGCCCGGATATCCTGGCGGGGTGACTTCCCCGGGCAATGTGAATTTTCCAGTGGTGGGCATGATCGGCGGCGGGCAGCTGGCCCGCATGGCACACCAGGCGGGCATCCCGCTCGGGGTCAGGTTCAAACTCCTCGCCGACACGCCCCAGGACTCCGCCGCGCAGGTGGTCTCCGACGTCGTCCTCGGTGACTACCGCGACCTCGACACCCTGCGCCGCTTCGCCGCCGGCTGCGACGTGGTCACCTTCGACCACGAGCACGTCCCCACCGAGCACCTGCGGGCCCTGGAGGCCGACGGCATCGCCGTCCGCCCCGGCCCGGAGGCGCTCGTCAACGCCCAGGACAAGGGCGTGATGCGGGCCAAGCTGGACTCCATCGGGGTGCCCTGCCCGCGGCACCGGATCGTCGCCGACCCGGCCGACGTCACCGCGTTCGCGAACGAGGGCGACGGCTACCCCGTCGTCCTGAAGACCGTCCGCGGCGGCTACGACGGCAAGGGCGTCTGGGTCGTCGACGGCGAGGAGGAGGCGCAGGCCCCGTTCCTGGCCGGAGTCCCCGTGCTGGCCGAGGAGAAGGTCGACTTCGTCCGCGAGCTGGCCGCCAACGTCGTCCGCTCGCCCAGCGGCCAGGCCGTCGCCTACCCGGTCGTCGAGAGCGTCCAGGAGAACGGCGTCTGCGCCGAGGTCACCGCCCCCGCGCCGGACCTCGACCCCGCCCTGTCCGACGAGGCCCAGCAGCTCGCCCTGCGGATCGCCGGCGAACTCGGCATCACCGGCCACCTCGCCGTCGAACTGTTCCAGACCCGCGACGGCCGGATCCTGGTCAACGAGCTCGCCATGCGCCCGCACAACTCCGGGCACTGGACCCAGGACGGCGCCGTCACCTCCCAGTTCGAGAACCACCTGCGGGCCGTCCTCGACCTCCCGCTCGGCGACCCCCGGCCGCGCGCCAAGTGGACCGTCATGGTCAACGTCCTCGGCGGCGACTACCCGGACATGTACCACGCCTTCCTGCACTGCATGGCCCGCGACCCCGGGCTGCGGATCCACATGTACGGGAAGGACGTGAAGCCCGGCCGCAAGGTCGGCCACGTCAACGTCTTCGGGGACGACCTCGAAGACGTCCGCGAGCGCGCCCGCCACGCGGCCGCCTACCTGCGAGGAACGATCACCGAATGAGCGCCTCCGCCTCCCAGCCCGTCGTGGGCATCGTCATGGGCTCGGACTCCGACTGGCCCGTCATGGAGGCCGCCGCCCAGGCCCTCGACGAGTTCGAGATCCCGTACGAGGTGGACGTCGTCTCCGCCCACCGGATGCCGCGCGAGATGGTCGCCTACGGCGAGAACGCCCACAAGCGCGGCCTGAAGGCGATCATCGCGGGCGCCGGCGGCGCGGCCCACCTGCCGGGCATGCTGGCCTCCGTCACCCCGCTGCCGGTCATCGGCGTGCCGGTGCCGCTGCGCTACCTGGACGGCATGGACAGCCTGCTGTCGATCGTCCAGATGCCGGCCGGCGTCCCGGTCGCGACCGTCTCGGTCGCCGGCGCGCGCAACGCGGGCCTGCTCGCGGTCCGGATGCTCGCCGCCTTCGACCCCGAGCTCACCGAGCGGATGACCGAGTTCCAGGCCGAGCTGAACAACCAGGCCACCGACAAGGGCAAGAAGCTCCGCGCCAAGGTGGCCGGTTCGTCCTCCTTCGGCTTCGGCAAGTAATCACGGTCACGGCGGTGGGGTAGAACAGCTCGCATGACCTCTGAGCTGGACAACCCCGCCGCGCTGGACCGCGCCCGAGCCCTGCTGCGCGCCGCCCCCGTCGTGGACGGCCACAACGACCTCCCCTGGGCGATGCGCGAGCAGGCCGGGTACGACCTCGGCGCGCTCGACCTCGCCGCCGACCAGAGCGACCGCCTGCACACCGACCTCGCCCGCCTCGCGGAGGGCGGGGTGGGCGCGCAGTTCTGGTCCGTCTACGTCCCGGCCTCGCTGGCCGGCGACCACGCGGTGAGCGCCACCCTGGAGCAGATCGACTTCGTCCACGCCCTGGTCGAGCGCTACCCCGACCGGCTCCGCCTCGCCCGGACCGCCGACGACATCGAGGCCGCCCGCGCCGAGGGCCGGATCGCCTCCCTGATGGGCGCCGAGGGCGGCCACTCCATCGACTGCTCGCTCGCCACCCTGAGGGCCCTGTACGAGCTGGGCGTGCGCTACCTGACGCTCACCCACAACGACAACGTGCCCTGGGCCGACTCCGCGACCGACAAGCCGGTGGCCGGCGGACTGACCCGCTTCGGCGAGGAGGTCGTCCGGGAGATGAACCGGCTCGGCATGCTGGTCGACCTCTCGCACGTCTCCGCCGACACCATGCGCGACGCCCTGCGGGTCACCGAGGCGCCGGTGGTCTTCTCGCACTCCTCTGCCCGCGCGGTCTGCGACCACCCGCGCAACGTCCCGGACGACGTGCTCGCCCAGCTGCCCGCCAACGGCGGCGTGGCGATGGCCACCTTCGTGCCCAAGTTCATCCTGCCCGCCGCCATCGAGTGGACCCTGGCCGCCGACGAGAACATGCGCGCCCACGGCTTCCACCCGCTGGACACCACCCCGGCGGGCATGGACCACCAGCGCGCCTTCGAAGCCGCGCACCCGCGCCCGATCGCCACCCCCGCCACCGTCGCCGACCACCTCGACCACATGCGCGAGGTCGCCGGCATCGACCACATCGGCATCGGCGGCGACTTCGACGGCACCGCCTTCCTGCCGGACGGCCTGGACTCGGTGGCCGGCTACCCCAACCTGGTCGCCGAACTCCTGCGCCGGCACTGGTCGGAGGCCGACCTCGCCAAGCTCACCTGGCACAACGCCGTCCGCGTGCTGCGCGACGCCGAGTCGGCCGCCGCCGGACTCCGGGCGAGCCGCCGCCCGTCCATCGCCACCATCGCCCAGCTGGACGGCGCCGGTTCCTGAGCCGGCCCCGGCTAGGCGAGCAGCGGGATCTCGATGGCCGGGCACTTGTCCATCACCATCGAGAGCCCCGCGGCCCGGGTCCGCTCGTACGCGGCCGCATCGACCACACCGAGCTGGAACCAGACCGCCTTCGCACCGACCGCCACCGCCTGGTCGGCCACCTCACCGGCCAGCGCGCTGTTCACGAACACGTCCACCACGTCAACCGGGAACGGGATCTCGGCGAGCGAGGCGTAGCCCTGCTCGCCGAGGACCGTCTCGGCCTTCGGGTGCACCGGGACGATCCGCTTGCCGTACTTCTGGAGGACCCGGGCCACCCCGTACGCCGCCCGGGCGGTGTTGGTGGAGAGGCCGACCACGGCCCAGGTGTCCCCGGTGCCGGTGAGGATCTCGCGGACCGTCGCGTCGTCGCCGTAGCTCGTCATGCCGGTACCAACGGGGTGCCCCGGAGGGGCATTCCCGGCTCAGGCGTCAGAGGCTTCGAGGGTGACGCGGGCCGTCCCGTCGCCGTCGTAGACGGCCTTCAGGCTGACGGTCGAGGCCTGCCCGCCCGGGGGCGTCGCGTGCGGTCCGAGCGCGTTGCCGAAGTCCAGGCCGCGCGCCGTGTCGCCGGTCAGCCGTACGCGAGGGAAGGCCGCCGTCAACCGCTGGGCCAGTTCCTCGCGGGGCATCCGGAACTCGGCGAGGTAGCCGCGGTCCTGCCAGCCGCCGTTGTCGGTGCAGCGGGCCTCGGTGGCCCGGGCGGGCAGCTCGCCGCCCGCGAAGGCCATGACCTCGGAGCAGTCGGCCGCGCCGGGGCTCCCGTCCCAGTTGCCCAGAGCCCACCCCGCGTAGGCGAAAGGCGAGACGAGGGCGGCGGCGGCGGCCGCGGAGCCGATCAGCCACGTGAGCCGTGCGCGCATGGAGGATCCCCTGGTCGACGCGGAACGTGCCGCAATCCTCGCATGCGATCTGAACGTGTTCAATATTGCCCGGGGGTCAGCTGAAGTGGTCCTGCACCTGCCGGAGGAAGGCGGGCCAGCGATTGCCCGGCGGTCGGGCGCCGAGCTTCGCGTGGTTCAGGCTCGCCCGCAGGCTGTCCTTCAGCCGTACCGGGGAGTCCATGACGGCCTCGTTGCGCCCGGCCAGCCGGTCGAGTTCGGCGGGGGTCGGCATGCGGTCGCTCTTGGTGCCGTTGCAGGCCTCGTGGGCCGGGGCGAGGTTCCAGGGGCGGTCCAGGTCCGGCTGCGGACCGCCCGGCACGACGTCGAAGCGCTTCATCAGCGCGAACGGGAAGACGTGGTCCACCGCGACCTTGTCCCCGGGCGTGATCGGCTCGTCGCAGATCAGGCAGCGGCCGTGCTGGAAGCCGACCAGGGCGTCGGCGACCCCGGTGACGGGTCGGCGGCGACGCCGGTCCAGCAGGAGCCACCGCTCCACGTCCACATCGAGGTCGTCGGCGAGCAGACCGCGGCTGACGCCCGAGGCGAAGGCGGACTCCACGATGCTCCAGCGCGCCGCCAACTCGGCCCGCAGCCCGGCGGCCTGCTCCGGGACGGCGATCTGCCGGAGGGCGGGAGTGAGCAGGACGAGGCGATTCCGACCCTTCCCGGTCTCGTTGTAGAAGCGGTGCCGGACTTCGGAGCCGCCCGTGAGGTTGTGGAAGCGGTCCATGACCATGCCCGGCATCGACCGGCGGGCGGCGTCGACGAGCCGTTCGGTGGGCCGCCCGGCGGCCAGGGACTGCTCGGCCTCCCTGGCGGCGACGGAGAGGAAGTCGTCGTCCCCGCCCACTGCCGGGGCCTGCGGCGCGTCGCGCAGTCGTGAGGCCAGGGCCATCGCGTACGGCTCCGCCAGTTCGGCCAGTGGCACCTCGGTGCGCCCGGCGGCGGCGCATTCCAACAGGGCGGCGCCCAGGGCGAATTTGTACGTGCGGCTGTTTCGGCCCATCAGGATGGCCTGCCGCCAGGCGGTTCGGGGCGCCGGATCCCGCAGGTAGAACTCCGCTGTCGTCATCGCGCGCTCCAGGTCGGTCGAACGGGGGCCGGAACTGTGCAACGAAGGACGGTAACCGAACGCGCCCGCCCCCGGATCTCCAGGGGCGGGCGCGTTGTGGGCGGGGGTGTCAGCTGGGGCGGCCCAGGGCGCGGTAGGTCCAGCCGGCGGCACGCCAGGCCTCGGCGTCGAGGACGTTGCGGCCGTCGAGGAGGCGGCGCTCGGCGACCACGGCGCCCAGCTCGGCCGGGTCCAGCTCGCGGAACTCCGCCCACTCGGTGAGGTGGAGGACGACGTGGGCGCCCTCGGCGGCCTCCAGGGCGGAGCCGGCGTAGGCCAGGGAGGGGAACATCTTGCGGGCGTTGTCCACGGCCTTCGGGTCGTAGACGGTGACCTGGGCGCCCTGGAGCTGGATCTGGGCGGCCACGTTGAGGGCGGGGGAGTCCCGGATGTCGTCCGAGTTGGGCTTGAACGCGGCGCCGAGGACGGCGATCCGGCGGCCCAGGAAGCCGCCGCCGCACTGCTCGCGGGCCAGCTCGACCATCCGGGAGCGGCGCCGCATGTTGATCGAGTCGACCTCGCGCAGGAAGGTCAGCGCCTGGTCGGCTCCGAGTTCGCCGGCCCGGGCCATGAAGGCGCGGATGTCCTTGGGCAGGCAGCCGCCGCCGAAGCCGAGGCCGGAGTTGAGGAACTTGCGGCCGATCCGCTCGTCGTGGCCGAGTGCGGCGGAGAGCAGGGTGACGTCCGCACCGGCCGCCTCGCAGACCTCGGCCATCGCGTTGATGAAGGAGATCTTGGTGGCCAGGAAGGAGTTGGCGGCCGCCTTGACCAGCTCGGCGGTCGCGTAGTCGGTGACCAGGAACGGCACCCCGGCCGCGATCGGCTCCGCGTACACCTCGCGCAGCAGCCGCTCGGCCCGCTCGCTCTGGGCGCCGACCACGATCCGGTCCGGCCGCAGGGTGTCCTGGACGGCGAAGCCCTCGCGCAGGAATTCCGGGTTCCAGGCGAGTTCGGCGCCCTCGCCGACCGGGGCCAGCGCGGTCAGCCGCTCGGCCAGCCGGGCCGCCGAGCCGACCGGGACGGTGGACTTGCCGACGACCAGGGCCGGGCGGGTCAGGTGCGGCGCCAGCTCGTCGATCACGGTGTCGACGTACGACATGTCGGCGGCGAACTCGCCCTTGCGCTGCGGGGTGTTGACGCAGACGAAGTGCACGTCGCCGAACTCGGCGACCTCCTGGACGGAGGTGGTGAAGCGCAGCCGCCCGGTCGATCCTTCGTGCCCGGCCACGTGCTTGAGCAGCAGCTCGGACAGGCCCGGCTCGTACATCGGGACGCGGCCGGCGGTGAGCATGGCGATCTTGTCGGGGTCGATGTCCAGGCCCAGCACCTCGAAGCCGAACTCGGCCATCGCGGCGGCGTGCGTGGCGCCGAGGTAGCCGGTGCCGATCACGGAGATGCGGAGGGTCACGGGTTCTCCCTGGGTGCGGACTCGACCGGTCCGGATGTGGACTCGGACCGGCGCGGACGCCCCCGATGCTATCCGCCCCGCCCGGGCGTGCAGGGATCGCCCGTGCGCCCGGGGCGCTAGGCAGCCGCAGGTGGGAGCCCTAGGATCTCTACTGAACGGTAGTTAACCCGGATTCGACGTCGATCGGACCGGTTCGAACGGACCGGATCCGACTTCGGTCACTGGGCTCCGGCCACTGGACGACGAGGCAGGCATCATGGCTGGCAGCGCAGGGGCGGCTGACTTCGATCTCTTCCGCATCTCCGAGGAGCACGAGATGCTTCGTGAGGCGGTGCGTTCGCTGTCCGAGGCGAAGATCGCTCCGTTCGCGGCGGAGGTGGACGAGCAGGGGCGGTTCCCGCAGGAGGCGCTGGACGCGTTGCAGGGCAATGACCTGCATGCGGTGCACGTGCCGGAGGAGTACGGGGGTGCGGGTGCGGACGCGCTGGCGACGGTGATCGTGATC
>NZ_JBHWCL010000111.1:0-32097 GCF_042735125.1 Kitasatospora sp. NPDC059599
CCCTCCCATCCCCCCAATGGGCCGGGGGGTGGCGGGGACGCCCCCCGCCCACCACGCGGCAGCCGATCAGCTCAGCACACGGCAACCCGGCGGATCTGGACACGACACTGAGCGGCAGCCCCGGCGCCACCGGGTGGTAGTGCTAATGCCCACCCGATCCTTCCGCAGGATTGCACCTCATCCTTGATCCTTCTGCGGGATGGGGGCTGGCTCGTGGGCGCTGACCGGAGCAGCAGGGGCAGCTGGGCGCGGCGGGACGGCGCCACCGACACGGACGCCTGGCCAGAAGCCGCCCTTGCAGATCTCCGGAGATCACGTAATGCTGATCACTCATAACATTGAGCAACCTCCGGGAGTTAGCCATGGCCGACCAGCCCACCGGTATTGAAGAGCAGCCCGGCACCGCTGACGAGGGAATCCGGCAGATCCCGGCGGCGATCCGAGTGGAACAGCCGCCCACCGTGACGGAGGCTCGCGACAAGCTGCTGGCAGCCATCGGCGCCGAAGCCCAGCTCGTCTCGGAGAAGTCCGCCGGGCAGGCGTCTGCGGCGCTGGTGGAACTCGCCCGGGCCTACGCCCTGGTGACCCCCGAGCTCACGCCAGTCGCCACTCTCACCCCGCGGGCCCAGTACTCAAGCAGGATTGACGCGATCGCCCAGTTTGACCTCATGCGTCGCCTTCCGCCGGCACAGGAGGGGGATAGTCTGCCGAAAATTGATGACATTGCACCAGTGTTGGAAGCATCGGAAGGACCGGATCTGCCCCTGTGAGGACCCCTTCCTCACTTACGGTCCTCTCCACGGGCGACATCCTGACCGCCTGACTCCGCCTCAAGGCCGCGATCACCGCGCAGTGACGCGCTGCCTGGCAACGATACCGGGCGACGCGCATGCACAAGGCTGACCGCCACAAGGAGACAGGGACCTAGCGGAAGACCAGCCCCCAGTAGTAGCTGGTAGGACAGCAAGCACGAGCGGGCGTGGTCGGAGTTCGACCACAGCCGCTCCCGAGCTGCGGAACCTACATGTCAGGCGGCCATCGCAGGCAGCGCGCGGAGACGCTCGCGGAACGCGGCGACGGCGGGTTCCGCCTGGTAGGGCTTGAGATAGCCGTCGAACTTGGTGAGACGGCTGACGGCGCGCACGGAGTGGACCTGGGTTTCGAGGAGGCCAAGGCCACGGTTGGCGGCGTCGAGGGCGCCATCGAGGTCTCTACCGGCGAGGCGGGCGGTGGCGAGGCGTCCGGCGCGGACGGCCTGGTCGCGGGGGACGGCGTGGTCGATCGAGGAGGCCAGCGCGCTGGTGGCCCGGTCGACCTGGCCGGCGCGGAGCATGATCTTGCCCTCGGTGGAGCTGAGCTGGGCGTCCCCATACCAGGAGAGCCAGCTCGGGAGCTGGTCACCGCCGTTCCTGGACCACAGGTCATGGGCGCGGTTGAGGGCGGAGCCGGCCTTCTGGTGCTGGCCGTCGCGGGACAGGCTCTCGGCGTGGTGGAGCTCGAGGTAGCTGCGGACGCCGGACTGCATCGTCGACGGGGTGTTGGCGAGGGCGGTCTCGACCTGGGCGACGCGCTCGGCGGGGTTGCCGGCGTCGGAAAGGTGGACGCCCATCTCGGCGAGCAGGAAACCGCCGAGGGCGTCGTCGCCGATGGTCTTGGCAGCGCGCAGAGCTCCGAGGTAGTACTGCTGGCCCGCTGAACGCAGGCCGCTGTCGTAGGCCATCCAGCCTGCGATGTAGTTGACCTGGGCGGCCAGGCCGAGAAGGCGGGCTTCGACAGCTTCGGTGTGGCGGCCGTGCTTGAGCAGGGTCGTGATGATGGCGAGGTCGCCTCGGGCCTGTTCGATGAGGCGGGCGCCGCCCATCTGCGCGTCCAGGCTCTGGAGGGTTGCGACGCGGGCTTCGAGGGTGTTGACCATGGAGTCCGTCACCTGGTCGCCGTCCAGGGCGGAGGCGAACGCGGGCGAGGCGGACGCCCAGCTCGCGGCGACGGTGGCCATGGCGGCCCCGGTGATGGTGAGAAAGCCTCGCCGATCCATATGACCACTCCTGACCAGTTCCACCAGTACGTCCACGGTACCGACCTTCGTCCACGGCGCCGTGATGCCGGCCACCTCCCAGACCGGGAGCCACCTCGGCCACGGATTGGCAACCAGCGTACGGGGATTGACGCCGAGAAGGTCAGCCAGGACGAACTGCGCGTCCGGCTCGGGCTCCTGCCCCTGCTCCCACTTCCATACCAGCGTCCGGTTGGTCGCCAGGTGGATCTTCAGCGCGGCGCCGTGGTCGCGCATCATGCGCGCGAACTGGATCTTTCCCCACCCGCGTAACCGCATCAGGTGGGTAAGCGGGTGGACTGCCAGAACGTCTGAGCTCATCTCAACCCCCGGCGATTCATGACCTGTTGGTGAGCGTACTGCTACCCGCTGTGGCACGGGCCGCATCGAGGAGAAACCCCCCAGAAACGTTCCGGGTTGCGCTGCGGCACGGCGACGCTGTACCGCACCGGTCAGCCCCTGGAGGCCGACGAGGGGAGGAGCCATGAAGGCAGTTGAGAGGCCGGATCAGAGCCATCAGGGCAGGCATCGCGGCGCACACCGCGACCCGGTGGGGACCACGCTCACCGCGCTGTGGGGCCTGGGCCACGTCGTCACCCTCGCGCTGCTCGGGGTCGCCGCCGACCACCAGCTCAGCACCGATCACCCGATCGCGGCACCGCCCGCACGGTCCCTTCCCGATCACGACCCGGCCGTCTGAAGCCCTGGCCCACGCTGCCGCGACGGCCCTTCGTGAACCCCGCTCCCCCCGAACGCCTTGGAGGACAAGCACCGTGCCACGCCTGCCAGCACCACCGATTCTCCCGCGCGACCCGGAGGCATCGGCCGAAGCCGCCCTCTTCGCCCGTCGCACCGCGGTCGTCACCGGCGCCGCCGGATTCATCGGCTCGCACCTGTGCAAGCGCCTGCTGGACCTCGGCGCGGAGGTGGTCGGCGTCGACAACCTGCTGACCGGCCGCCTCGACAACCTCTCGGGCCTGCGCCCGGCCGGTGGCTTCCGCTTCCAGACCGACGACGTGACCCAGCCGTTCGCCGTAGCCGGGCCGGTCGACTTCGTCTTTCACCTGGCCTCCCCCGCCTCGCCGCTGGACTACGCCCGCCACCCGCTGGCCACCCTGAAGGTCGGCGCGATAGGCACGCTCAACACCCTCGAGTTGGCCGACGCCAAGCACGCCCGGTTCCTGCTCGCCTCGACCTCCGAGGTGTACGGCGACCCGCTCGTCCACCCGCAGCCCGAGCAGTACTGGGGCAACGTCAACCCGGTCGGCCCCCGCAGCGTCTACGACGAGGCCAAGCGGTACGCCGAGGCTCTGACCTCCTGCTTCCAGCGCTCCGGCGGCACCCGCACCCGCATCGTGCGGATCTTCAACACCTACGGTCCGAGGATGCGTGCCGACGACGGCCGCGCGGTGCCCGCCTTCATCCAGCAGGCGCTGGCGGGCGAGCCGATCACGGTTGCCGGCGACGGCAGTCAGACCCGCTCGCTGTGCTTCGTGGCCGACACCGTCGCCGGTCTGCTCGCCGCCGCCGCAGCGGAGCACGCCGACCCGGTGAACCTGGGCAACCCGCACGAGATCACCATGCTGCAGCTCGCCGAGGAGATCCGGGCGATGACCGGCTCCACGTCCGAGATCACCTTCGTCCCGCTGCCTGCCGACGACCCCAAGCGTCGCTGCCCCGACATCACCGCCGCCCGCGCCCACCTCGACTGGGAGCCCACCACCCACCTGCGCGACGGCCTGCGCCAGACCGTCGACTGGGCCCAGCAGCACTTCCCCCGCCGGTCCACTGCCACCACCGGAAGGAGCGCCTCGTGAAGGTCTCCCCGCGCCCGCTGCCCGCGATCGTCTGCGGGGTCGACGACGGATACGCCCGCCCGCTGCGGACGCTGATGCACTCGATCGCCGCCGCCCACCCGGGCACCGTCGGCGAGCTTCGCCTGGTCGTCCTCGACCAGCAGATCAGCGAGACCAACCGGGAGGCGATCCTGCGGGACGCCGACCGCATCGGCCTGCGTACCGAGCTGCGGTCGGCACCGGTGACCGACCCGCGCTACCCCGTCTCCGACTGGGTCAGTGGCGCCGTGTACGTGCGTCTTGCCATCCCGGAGGTCATCCCTGACGAGCGGCGGGTGCTGTACCTGGACGCCGACACCGTGGTGCTCGGCGACCTCCGGCCGCTGCTGCGGCAGTCCCTGGACGGGCGTCCGGTCGGCGCGGTGCGCGACCCGCAGAATCCGGTCGTCGGCCGCGGCATCCAGCTGCCCGGCTGGGACCAGCTCGGCGTCCCGTACGGCCGGGACTACTTCAACAGCGGCGTCATGCTCATCGACCTCGCCCGGTGTCAGCGGCTCGGCGTCTTCGAACGCTCCCGGCAGTTCCTGTCCGAGCACCCGGACAAGGTCAGGTTCTGGGACCAGGATGCCCTGAACTGGGCCGTCGACGACAACTGGCAGCGGCTGGACCGGCGGTGGAACACCTTCGCCATGTCGCCACAGGCCGCGCAGCCCGATTTCATCCACTACGCCGAGGTCGACAGCCCGCTCGCCCAGCTCCTCCAGGACGAGAAGACTGCTGCACTCGTGCACTTCGCCGGCCCCGACAAACCCTGGCAGGCCAGCTACCCGGCGGGCCAGCTCCGGGACACCTACCGCCTGTTCCACGACTACGTCGCCGACGGCAGCACCGAGTGAATACGAAACAGCACAAGTCGCTGTGGCGGAGCCCGACCTGGTGGATCGCCGCCGCCGTGGCCGCGCGCAACGTCAACGGGCTGCGGCAGGTCCGCCGGACGCTGGCCTGGGCCGACCGGCCTGCGCCGGCCGGGAACCGGAGGGCGGTGGAGCCGATGGTGTTGCACGTCATCGTCCCGGTGCTGCGGGAGCAACAGCAGATCGCCGCCGCGCTGGCATGGTTCGTCCCGCTCCTGCGTGACCTCCCCGGATCGACGCTGACCCTGGTGACCACCGCCCGCGAGGAGACCGAGCGGCATCACCTGGCTGCCCGACTGGCGGGGGCGACGGCGGCCGACCTCACGGTGGAGCGCTTCCCGCAGCTGACCGGCGACGAGCTGACCGCCCTCGGCGAGGCCCTGACCGGCACCGGCGAGGGCTCGCTGACCGGTGCCCTGGCGGCCGAGGTGCTGTCCGGCTTCCCCACCACTGCGGACGTCGTCTCAGCGGAACTCGCGCGCCTGCCGCAGTCCGACCCGCTGGTCCGGCACGTCCACTACCGGGGCGGCGGGCGCAAGGCCGCGCAGGTGAATGCCGCCGTCGAACAACTCGCCATTGCCGACGCGGACCAGGAGTACATCGCCGTCTACGACGTGGACTCCCGCCCGAGCCGCGAGCTGTTGGAGCGGACCGCCGTGTTCCTGGCCCGCCGCCGGGCCGACGGCGGCGAACTCCCGTGCGTCGTTCAGCAGTCCGCCCGCTTCGCCACCCAGAGTGCGGCCGACGCCTGGTGGGAGCGGAGCCTGTGCCGAGGCGCCGCCCGCGCCCAGACCCTGTGGACCCTGCGACGAGAGATCCCCAACCTCCGCCGGTATGCCGACGCCGCCCGCCGCCCGCACACCGACCCCGGTCTGCCGGGGCTGGCCCAGACCGTCGGCCACGGTCTCCTCGTTCGTGTGGACGTCTTTCGGCAGGTCGGTGGCCTGCCCACCTTCACCGTGCTCGACGACGTCGCATTCGGCTACAGGCTCACCCTGGGCGGCGTCCCGGTGGACAGCCTGCCCTTCACCACCACCGTGCCGGCGGCCGAGTACGTGAGCGAGCTGCTGGCCCAGAGCGGGCGCTGGTTCCAGAGCTACCTCGACTACCCGCAGTGCGCCGCCCGCTGGCACGCCGAAGGCCACGGCCGCCGCCGTGACCACGCGGCGGCCCTGACCATCGGCGCCTACCGGGGCATGGCGTGGCTGCTGGTCTCGCCCGCCACCGCGCTCTGCCTGGCCCTCGCGCTCGGCCCGCGCACGCGCCTGCCCGTCCGGGCGGCGGCTGCGACGGCACTCTGGGCGGCCACAGTCGCACCGGTCCGCGCACTCGCCACAGTCGAAGGTCGTCCCCTGACGGGGCGGGAGACCGCCGCGCGGAGCGCGGAGACGCTGGCCGGGCTCCTGCTCAAGAGTGTCGGCCCGCTGACGGCCCTCAGCCGCTGGGTGGTCACTGGCACCCGGCACACCACGCTCGCCCCCAAGAGCAACCGCCGCACCGCCCCATCCACCACCACGGACAGGGAGTTCGCGTGATCCTCGGCATCGAGGGCGTCAGCTGCGTCGGCAAGACCACACTGGCCGCCCAGCTCGCCCCCCACCTCCACCGGCCCGCCGTCATCCCCTGCTACTACCACGCCAGCCCCGACCCGACCCTGCTGCCGGCCCCCGAGCCGTTCACGGCAGAGCACCAGTTGACCAACATCGCCCAGTTCCTGGACGTCGAGGACCTGCGGCTCGGCCGGGCCAGGCAAGCCCTCGCCGAGGGCCGGGACGTGATCCTCGACCGCACCGTGGACACCCTGCTCGCCCACGCCCACGCCGTCGGCCGGATGCACGGCTTCGACTGCGACGACCAGGCCAGGCGCCTGGTCACCAGCCGGCCGGTGGCGATGCCCGACCTGACAATCGTGCTCACCGCCGCCTCGGACGTGCTCGCCCGCCGGGCCCGCCTGCGCAAGGGCATGCCGACGATCTTCTACGACCGGCACTTCAGCGAGCACTTCAACACCTACCTCGCCCACCCGCTCGCCCCGGCTGTCGCCCTGCTCGACGCCGACGACGGCTCGCTCGACGACCTCACCACCCGTGCCCTCGCCCACGTCCATCGCCACCAGGCCACCCAGCACTGGCCCAGCCCGGCCCCGAGGCCGCACCCGCTCAAGGAGGCGTCGTGAAGGCCGCGATCATCGGCTGCGGCGCCATCGCCAGCCGTTGGGTCCGCTCCCTGCTCGCCGACGGCCGCATCGAGATCACCGCCCTCGTCGACCCCGACCAGCGGGCGGCAGGGGTACTCGCCGCCCGCTACGGGCTGAGCCCGGCCGTCGCCACGACGCTTCCTGAGGTGCTCGCCCAGGCCGAGGCCGACGTCGTCGTCAACCTCACTCCGCCCGAACTCCACTACTCCGTCAGCCGCTCGGCGCTCGCCCAGGGCCTGCACGTCCTGACGGAGAAGCCGCTGGCCCTGGGCCTGCCAGACGCCCTCGACCTCGTCCACCTCGCCCGCGAGCTCGGCCTGCTGCTGGCCGTCATGCATAACCGGGGCGCCGACCCGGGCTTCCTCGCCTTCGCCGACACGGTCCGCTCCGGCGGACATGCGCCCTTCGCAGTCACTGCCGACACCCTGGTCACCCTGCCCGGCCCGGGCTTCCGTGCCGGCCAGCACCTGCCCGTCACCACGGACCTCGCTGTCCACGCGTTCGACCAGGTCCGCGCGCTGGTCACCGCGCCGCCCACCGAAGTGACCTGTACCGAGACGGCGACAGGTTTCCTCGCGGCCCACAGCTCGATCGCCGCGATCACCGTCCACTTCGCCGACGGCTCCCTGTTCACCTACCGCGGCGGGTACATCGTCGACCCGGCGCTGAGGACCGACGCGGGCGGCGACTGGCGGGTGGAGGGCCGGGGCTTCGCCGCCCGGTGGGCTCCGGCCCCCCACCGGGCGCGGAACGCGCCCGAGGCCGGGCCGCCGGCCTACCAGCGGTGCATCACTGCGATGGTCGACGCCCTCCACCACGACGGCCGCCTGCCGGTGCCCGCCGCCGACAACCTCGCCTCGATCGCCCTGCTGGACGCCGCCCTGGCCTCCGCCGCCCACCGCCGTCCCGTCCCCGTCCCGGAGGTGCCCGATGCCCGCCCCTGACAAGGTGATCAACCACCCGCACCCGCTGCTGGTCGACGCGCTCGCCGCAGCGGGCTTCGACGCCACCGGCGCGCACTTCGCCCGGCTCAAGTCCGGCACCGACAGCCTCCCCTTCGCAGCCACGACCCTCGACGGGCACCAGCTGGTCGTCAAGGTCCGCCGCGCGGGCAGCCGCTCGCGCTACCCGACCGCCGCGTGGGCCTCGGCGCACATGCGCGAAGCCGGTATCCCGGCCGCCGAGATCCTCTGGCACAGCCGGGAAGTGTGCGTGGAGACCCTCTGCCCCGGCCGCCCAATCGAAGCTGAGCCGCCCACGCCGCAGGACCTGGAAGCGGCGAGGTGCGCGGGCGAAGTGCTCCGGCGCCTGCACACCATCGAGGTCGGCAGCTTCGGCCAGCTCGACGGCCACGGCATCGGCCAGCACGCCACCATCCAGGGCTGGTTCCTCAGCCTCGCGCCCCGCAACCTCCCGAACATCGACGGCCTCGACCTGCCCCGACTGCTGCACCGGACCCGCTTCATCCTCGACGTCGGATCGGGCCGCCTGCCCCGCAGCACGCCCCGGCTCCTGCACGGAGACTGGGTCGGCCGGCACCTGTTCACCGACGGCCAGCAGATCACCGGCGTCGTCGACCTGGAGAGCGTGCGCGGCGGCGACCCGCTGGCCGAACTCGCCGGCTGGTCCCTGCGCGAACCGGCCCCGATGACCGAGGCCCTGCTCGACGGCTACTTCGACGGCCCGATCCCCGCCGACCGCCTGCTGCCGCTGGTCCTGTTCCGCCTTCGCATCGCCTACTCGCTGCTGCACTTCCACGCTTCCTGCGACGAGCCGGACATGGTCCGGCTGCGGGCCGCCCAACTCCAGGCCGACCTCGACGACCTCGACCACGGCCACCTCGCCGCCATCCCCCGCGTCACCCCCGACGCCGACTCCGACGCGCGCCGCCGCCCGTAACCCCGCCCAGCCCCTGCCCGGAAGGACACCCGTGAACGACCCCTCCGTCACCCTCCCGTTCCCCCGCGAGCCCAAGTACGGGCAGGCCGAGCAGGACGCCGTCCTCAAGCTCCTCGACGACGGCCACCTCTCCGAGATCAACCGGGGCCCGGCCACCAACGCCCTCGAAGCCGCCTTCACCCGCCTCACCGGCACCCGCCACGCGCTGTCGTTCAACTCCGGCACCGCCTCCCTGCACGCCGCCCTCCACGCGGTCGGCGCCAGCCCGGAGGCCGGTGTCGCCGTCTCCCCGATGACCTGGGTCTCCGCCATCACCGCCGTCTTCCAGGCTGGCAGCTACCCCGTCTTCTGCGACATCGAGCCGGACAGCCCGAACATCGCCGCCACCGCCGTCGCCGAGGCCGCCGGCGCCTGCTCCGCGGTCCTCGCCACCCACACCTGGGGCATCCCCGCCCGCATGGACCAGCTCGCCGCCGCCTCCGACCTGCCGATCGTCGAGGACTGCTCTCACGCCCACGGAGCTCTCTACCAGGGCCGCGCGGTCGGCTCCTGGGGTGCGGCCGGATGCTTCAGCCTCCAGGAGTCCAAGGCCGTCTCCGGTGGCGAGGGCGGCGTCCTGACCACCACGGACCGCAAGGTCTACGAGCGGGCCCTCACCCTCGGCCACCACCCCGCCCGCCTGGCCGCCGAGCTCACCCTCCCCGAGCTGAAGCCGTTAGCCACTACCGGCGCCGCCTACAAGTACCGGATGCCCGCCCTGTCCGCCGTCATCGCCCGCCAGCAACTGCGATCACTGCCCGACCGGATGCTGGCCGCCGAGCAGAACCTCGCCACTCTCCGCAAGGTGCTGGAGGAGTGCGACGCGCCCGCCACCTGGCCCTCGATCGGCGAACTGTCGGTGCGCGGCTGGTACGGCACCCCGCTGACAATCAGCGTTCGCGTGCCGGACCCGGCCGAGCTGAGCAAGCGGTTCAAGGCCGCCGGCATCCCCGTCCGCTCCCTGTACGAGGACTGGACACAGGCACCGCTCCTCCAGCGCCCCGAGCTGGCCGCGCGCTTCTGGCCGCACGTGGCCCGCAGCCCCTACCGACCGCCGACCAGCGAGGAACTGCCCAACTTCCACAAGGCGATGCGGCAGATGATCGTCCTCAAGGTGCCGCAGATCCTGGCTCCGGACTACATGGAGCGGGTCGGCGAGACCCTCGCCGCCGTACTGCTCCGCACGCTCGTCACGGCATAGCCGCGAACGCCTCCTGCACGTCCTCGCGCCGCTCGGTCCACCAGGCCAGGAAGCGCTCGGCGGGCAGGAACAAATGGTCGCAGGAGTGGTCGTCGCGGTCGTAGTGGAAGACCAGCTGCCAGTAGTCCGACATGCGCTTCCACCACAGCCGCTCCACCGCGTCCGCCAGTGCCGGAACTGGGATCGGCACGACCGACCGGTAGCCGGCCACGAACGCGGCCGTCCGCTCCAGGTCGAGGAAGCCGTCCTCACCGCCGAACTGCACCGTGGCGGTGCGGGCGACCTCCTCGCCGAACGGGCGCACGCGAATGCGGTCCCAGTCGATCACCCCGGTGATCTTGCCGTCCCGCCACAGCACATTGCGGTGCTGCACGTCACCGTGTGTCCAGCCCACCGGGCCCGGCGCCACCTCGCCGACCGGGCGCTCGCTGCTGTACTTGTCGAGCAGCATCTTGCGCTCGCCCAGCGCCCGGGCCACCTCGGTATCGAAAGCCGTCGGGCCGTCCAGGCCGACGATCAGCGCGAGGAAGCGGTCCGCCTCGGCATGCGCTACGGCCGGGGCGGTCACTAGAGCGCTCACCTGCTCCGGGCTGGCGGGCAGCAGGCGGGCGGTCCGTCCGTCGTTCAGGCTCCGGTGGATCTGGCCTAGCAGGGCACCAAGGTCCCCTACCTGGTCCAGGGTGAGCTCCGTCCCGGGCCGGTGGCTGCCTTCCATCCAGGGGGTCAGGCAGTACCCGCGATCCTCGACCTCCACCACCGTTTCCCCGGAAGCGGCGGCACGAGGCCGGCCGACCGGAACGCCAGCGTTGGCCAGCTCGGTCAGGACCGCCAAGTTCCGGCGTGCGAGCGGCAGCGGCACATCCATGATCCGCTTCAGCGCGAACGCGCCCTCCGCCGTCTCCAACCGCCAGTTGCCGTTCATCAGGCCGTTGGGCAGGAAGCGGCACGCCTGGACCTCACCGAGCCCGAAGGACTCGCCGAGGACCACCAGGTCCTCCTCGATCTTGCTGTAGCGCGAGCCACACGTAGCGTCGTCCATCGCTTCCGTCACCTAAAGCAGGCTATCGGAGGCTGTGACTCGGCGGGCGGTTCAGCTCCAACAGCAGGTCTTGGCTCGTGATACCGGGCGGCGGTCGTCACTGACAGTGCCAGCCGCGGCTCCGGAGTGGGAGCACGAGGCCCGGGACGTGACAGGTCAGCACACTGGCCGCTTCGGGGCGGAGAGGCTGCGCCGCGCAGCAGGAGTATCGGGGGCGGCGCGTCCCAAGTGGCGGTCCACCGGTACTCACCCGGGAAAGGTCGAAGAGTCGTGTTCACCGCTCGCGGAGGACGAGGCCTCGGGCCGCCCCCGTCCAGAACACCGGAGCCTACGGCCAGCAGGTCAGCGGCACCCTCAACCACCTCACCGCCTGGGACTGGGACATGGGCCGCCTGCGGACCCTGCCCGCCCAGGCGTGCCGCCTCCGCCACCGCCCAAGCCGCCTCAAGAACGACCCCGGCCGCTGGACCAATCCTCACCGCCATGTTCCACCTCACCCGCTCACCGGCCGCCCTGATCACCTACCAGCCGCTCGCCGACGAACTCGGCGCCCGCGTCGGCGCCCGCCCGCCCGTGGCCGAGGCGACCGCCGCAGTCCTCGCCAACCGCCGACGGGGACTCCTCCTCGACCCCACGGCCCCGACGCCCGCCAGGCCGGATCGGTCTTCCTCAACCACACGTCACCTCGGTCCAGGCCGCACCATCGTCGGTTGCAGACTGCCGGTCCACACCGACAGCGACGGGCAGTTGCGGGCCAGCGCCGGCTGGCTGCTGGAGCACATCGGCTACCGGCCCGGCCACAATGTCGCCGACGGAATCCGTTGTTCCGAACGCCGGACCCTCACCCGCACCGCCCACGGCGGAGCAACCGCGATGGGCTTCGCCCAGGCGCTCACCGAACTCTCAGCCCAGGTCGAAGCCGCGACCGGGATCACGCTCCATCCCGAGCCGGTGCTGACCGGCACCTGGCCGTAGGAAAGCTAGGGTCAACGCCTCTGCGGAGTGGCAACCCATGACCGCGGGATCTCGTCGTTCCAGCCGTCCTCCTCGGTGAAGGTGGCCGCTCGGCACCCGCGACTGCGATCGGAGCTGTGCACCCAACGCTCGCGGTCCCCGGAGTCGGTCTCGCTGGGCCGGCCACACTTCCGGCACTCATCCCGAGCGGGTTCGCTTGCCACGATCGCCTTGTTCGCCCGCTCCTCGACCTCCTTAACCAGGACTTCGAGCCTGGCAAGCACGTCGCGTCCCGAGATCTCCGGGCTGAGCTCCACCATGCCACGCACGGCGTGCAGCAGCTTGCCGGCCTCGACCGACCTCATGGTCTCCATCATCGCCAGAATGCGCTCGTCCATCGGTCCCCACCCCTGTTCGCGCTCCGGAAGTACAGCAGCAAAGTACAGCAACCAGGCCATCCAGCAACGACCACCGATACCCCTGAAACTGCCCCTGACCTGCATAGATGACCTCATCGACCGTCCAGCCCATAATTCGGGACGAAGAGGCCGTGGGTTCAAATCCCGCCACCCCGACCCAGTGCAGAGGGCCTGCCGGAGAAATCCGGCAGGCCCTCTGTCGTTGTGCACACCCACCGGGGTGACCCCTCCTCAGGGCCCCGGGTGAACCGGTCGACGTCTCGAGTGGCCGACCAACCGGGGAACCTCCTCCAGAGGCACGCCACTGCCCAAGAGCGGGGCGAGGTCGTGACGCAACTCACGTGGCGGGCATGCGGCGGCATTCACTCCTTCGGCCTTCACGAGGAGCAGCGGAGTGGAACCGGCTACGCGGCTGACTCCGGGTGCGTGGCCAGCCCCGCCGCGACTGCGGTGGGCGATCCCGACCACCCGGCCGCCGAACGCCAGACGGAAGCGATCCCGTGGTGTTCCAGCAGCCTGACGTAGACGTTCCCGATCCCCTCGGTGAAGAGAGCCAGCTGCGTCGGCTGCTCGGTGTGCGGATAGAGCAGGAAGGAGTACGTCGCCAGCTGTCCGAGCGCCTCCCGCACGGCGTCGGTGGCATTTCCCCGCTGCACGGCCTTGGCCTCGATCAACCAGTGCGCGGATCCCCGGCGCGCGACCATGTCCCTCGGGTGCACATTGGTTCCCACCCCGAACCCATGGGCGATGAGGTGAAGTCCGTAATCACGGACCAGGGTTTCGTGCCTCTTGCTCTTCAGGATCTTGCGACCCTCGATCGTCTGCACGTACTCCTCGTCGCTCTTGGGCGCGAAGTGCAGCAGCGCGTCGTTCCGCTCGTGAGTCCACGTACCCTCGGCCCGAACAGTGCAGATGACGTCCCGCGTCGTCTGCCGCAGCTGCTCACGAGCCACCAAGGCGCTCTGGTAGAGCGTAATGAAACGTTCGAGGTCATCGCGCAACGTCGCCTCATCGGGCAATTCGGCAATCCTGTAGGTACGAGCGAAGACGTTCCCGTACTCGTACGCCCTCGGGAGCCCGGACCGCCCGCCGAGGTCGATCTCCGTCTCCAGATCTGGAAATCCGCCGGGAGAAACTGCTTCGCGAATGGCCTCGGCCTCCACGGCAAGCTTGCGGTTTGCTTCCGAGGTCTTGTATTTCTTGCGGAGCTCGGTGACACCGTGGTTAAGGCTGAGCGAAACGGTCTGCATGTCCTCGGCGAAGAGGTACACCACATACATGCCGTTCTGAGCGGTATCGGTTTCGTCCGGGTCGAAGAACGCGACCCACGGACAAAATGCAGCCGCGCCGGCCCCCGCGCTCCCCTTGATGACGTAGCCACCCCGCACATGGTTCGCGAAGTGGGATGGAGCATCTCGAAGCAGCTGAGCCGTCGGCGTACTGGTCCCGCCCAGGCGGTTGTAGGTCATGCCAACCTCGTGCAGGAAACCTCGAAGCGTCATGGAGAGCATCGTAAGCCGGCCACCCGACATCAAGAGTAGGTTTTTCCTCCAACTGAACTTGGCGGTTGGAGAGTTCGCCCGAGAGTCACGTCGGCGATCCTCGTGGCTCGCTGCGGAACCAGGCGGGGCTCATGAGCGTTCCGCGGTGTGAAAGCCCCACCTGGGGCGCATCGTTCACTGACGTTGAGAGGTTCGGACTTGCAGGCAAACGTACTTCCCGTGACCTCGGATGGCTTCGACGGCTTCGGAGCCGCGCCGGGTGTCGCGGTGGGACGGCTCTTCACCAATCGCCGCGCACTTGCCGAGGCCCGTGTCCACCGACCACTGCAAGCGGGCATCTGCGGGACGGGAAAGCGTGGGGCGGAGTCCATCGTCGTGTCCGGCGGCTACGAGGACGACCAGGACAACGGCGGGACCATCGTCTACACCGGACAAGGCGGCCGGAATTCGGACACCGGCCTGCAGATTGACGACCAGGAGCTCACACGTGGCAACGCCGCTCTTGCCACCAGTATGGCAACCGGAATACCAGTACGGGTGGTCCGCGGATGGATGGGTGACCCCCAGCACTCGCCGACCACCGGGTATCGGTACGACGGGCTCTTCCGTGTCGTGGACTACTGGCACGAGACCGGGAGGTCCGACTTCCTGATCTGGCGCTACCGCTTGGTCCAACTCGATTTCGTCGAGGCATCGAACGACGAGTCCACGACCGCAGTGCCCCTGCGCGGAACCCCAGTGGTGGAGCCCGCGGGCCAGGAGGCGCCGACACGTACAGAAGCAATGGTGCAGCGGATCGTCCGCAGCACCCGGGTGGCGAACTTCGTGAAGCGGGCCCACGACTTCGCATGCCAGGTCTGTGGCAACCAACTCCGCACGCCCACGGGCAGCTACGCGGAGGCAGCTCACATCCGGGGGCTGGGAGCGCCCCACAACGGGCCCGACGTCGCAGGAAACGTGCTGTGTCTGTGCCCAAACCACCACACACTGTTCGACTTTGGCACGCTGGCCATCGCAGACGACCTGACGATCACCGATCGCGCGACGGGAACAGAGCTAGGGAGGCTGCGGGAAGCCCCCGGTCATCAGGTCGACCCGACACATCTGTCGTATCACCGAGACCACTACTCCGAGGGGTGGAAACACACCCAGGGCTGATCCCGGAACAACTCCGCCAACAATCTGGGAAGCGGGGCCCGTTGACAGACGTCGGCGGCCCCGTCCGCGTCCGGGGTGCTGCCCTGGGCTCAGAGGACCGTGGTGAGTTCGGTGCGGGAGGTGATGTCGAGCTTCGGGTAGGCCTTGTAGAGGTGGTGGGCGACGGTGCGGGGGCTGAGGAAGAGCTGGGCGGCGATGTCGCGGTTGGTGAGGCCCCGGGCGGCGAGGCGGGCGATCTGGAGTTCCTGGGGGGTGAGGGGGGACTGCGGGGTGCCCGTGGGGGTGGCGGTGGGGGCCGGGGTGCCGGTGGCGGAGAGTTCGGTGCGGGCGCGGGCGGCCCAGGGGTGGGCGGCGAGGCGGTCGAAGGTCTCCAGGGCGGCGCGCAGGTGGGGGCGGGCGTCGGTGCGGCGGCGGGTGCGGCGCAGCCATTCGCCGTAGAGGAGGGCGGTGCGGGCCTGTTCGAACGGGCGGTGGTCGGGTTCGTGCAGGTCGAGGGCGGTGCGGTAGGCGGCTTCGGCGAGTTCGTCGGGGCCGAGCAGGGCCTGGCAGCGCAGTCGGAGGGCTTCGGCCCAGGGGCGGTCGGTGGCGGCGGCCCAGCGGGCGAAGCGTTCGTACGGTTCGGCGGCGCGTTCGGGGGTGCCGAGGCGGACAGCGGCTTCGACCAGGTCGGGGACGGCCCGGGTGGCGCTGACGTGGTGCCGGTGGGGGCCGGTGGTGAGGGTGTGCAGGCGGTCGGCGGCGGCGCCGGCGCGGCCTTGGCCGAGGTCGAGGAGGGCGAGCGCCCACTGGGCCCAGGGGAGGCCGGCTGCGGGGGCGGCGGTCTGCGGGCCGGTGGTGGCGAGGGCGGTGGCGGTGAGTTCGGCGCAGTGGTCGGTGCGGCCGTCGAGTGCGGCCAGGTAGGCGAGCAGGGCGCTGAGTTGGCTGACCCACTGGTGTTGGCCGGTGTCGCGGGCGAGGCCGAGGGCTTCGGTGGCGGTGAGTTCGGCGTCACGGTGGCGGCCGTGGAAGAGCTCGGCTTCGGCGAGGAAGAACTGCAGGGTGGGCATCACGCCGACGGCGCCCTTGGCGCGGGCTTCGGCGATGAGTTCGGCGCCGAGTTCGGCGGTTTCCTCGTCGCGGCCGAGGACGAGGGTGGCGCCGCAGAGTTGGACGAGGTCGGCGGGGCTCTCGGCGCCGGCCCGGCGGGCGGCGTCGGCGGCTTCCCGGACGGGTGGTGGCGGTGCGGCGGGCCGGCCGAGGGCGGGGAGGACGGCGGCGGGCAGGTGGCGGGCGAGCGGGGCGAGGGGGTCGTCGTCGGCCAGGGGGAGGGCCGCGAGGCGGTCGAGGACGGCGATGACCGGTGCCTCGCCCGCGTACCAGGCGGTGTGGAAGGCCTGGAAGAGCATCCGGGCGGCGTACCCGGGGTCGATGCCGGTGCCGGCGGCGTCGAGCAGCAGCCGGTAGGCGGTCGGGTAGGAGCCGCGCCAGAAGTGGGCGGTGGCCCGGACCTGGTCGAGCAGGGCGTGCGCGAGGACGTTGTCGGTGCGGGCGGCGGCTTCGTCGGCGAGCGCCTCGGCCCTGATCAACTCGCCTTCTTCGGTGGCGGATTCGGCGGCCAGGACGAGTCGGCGGGTGGCGTCGTCGCGGTCGGGGGTGAGCCGGGCGGCGCGTTCGTACGCGGCGGCGCCGCCGTGGCCGCCGCCGCGTCCGGCGCGGACGGCGGCGCGTTCCAGTGCGTCGGCGAGGTCGGCGTCGGGGGTGGTGGCGGCGAGGGCGAGGTGCCAGGTGCGGCGGTCGCCGGCGGGCAGGGCTTCGGCGATGGCCCGGTGGACGGTCAGCTTCTGGTGGTGCGGTGCGCGTTGGAGGATGGCTGAGCGCAGCAGCGGGTGCCGGAAGGTGATCCGGCGGCCGTCGGCGACGGTCACCAGGCCGGATTCCTCGGCGGGGGTGAGGTGTTCGGCGGTGACGCCGAGTGCGGCCGCGGCGGGCAGGACGACGTCCAGTTCGCCGCGTTCCTCGCCGGCGGCGACCAGGAGCAGGGTCTGGGTGGCTGCGGGCAGGCCGGTGACCTGGCCGTGGAAGGCGATCAGCAGTCGGCTGGTGAGCGGGAGGCCGCCCGACAGCGGGCCGCCCGGGGACAGGACGCCCGGGGACAGGCCGCCCGGCGTGTGGGCCTGCGGGCCGGTGGCGACGGGGAGTTCGGTGAGTGCGAGCGGGTTGCCGGCGGCCTCTGCGAGCAGCCGGTCGCGGACGGGGGCGGGCAGGTCGGGGCCGGTCCGCCGGGCCAGCAGCCGGCCGGCGTCGGCCGCGCCGAGGGCGGTCACCTCCCGTTCGGGGAGGCCGAGTCGGCGTTGCGGGGGGACGCCGGTGTCGTCGCGGGAGGCGAGGAGCAGGACCACCCCTTCGGCCTGGAGCCGCCGGGCGGCCAGCAGCAGCGCGTCCAGCGAGGCACGGTCCAGCCACTGCACGTCGTCCAGGACGCACAACAGCGGCTTTTCGGTCGCGAGTTCGGCGAGCAGGGCGAGTGTGGCCAGTCCGACCAGCAGCCGGTCGGCCGGCCTGCCGGGGGCCTCCCCACCGTCGGGGGACTTCCCCTCACCCGGGCCGTCCGCGCCGTCGGCGAGCCCGAACGCCGCCTCCAGGGAGCGCCGTTGGGGACCGGGCAGGGTGTCCAGCCGGTCGAGTCCGGGTGCGAGCAGGAGGCTCAGGCCGGCGTACGGCAGCTCGGCCTCGTACTCGACGCCCGCGGCCCGGATCACCCGGAACGCCTCTCCCGCCCGTGCGACGGCGTCGTCCAACAGCGCGGTCTTGCCGATGCCGGCCTCACCGCGGAGCAGCAGCACGCCGCTGCGACCGGACCGTGCCGCGTCCAACAGGCTCTCCACGGAGGCCTGTTCGTCTTCCCGTCCGTACAGCATGCCCCGACCCTACCCACCTGGCCGCGCCGCCACAGCGCACGCCTTCGGCGTCGGCCCGCCTGCACGGGGCACCGGGCCGGCACCGGGTCGACACCGGGTCGACACCGGCAACCCCGCCCCGGGCGTACGTACCCCCATGCCCATACGTGACGGATTCGCCGCCGCCCGGTCCTCCCTACCTTGGTGAGCACCGGGAACGACCGGCCAACACCCCACCTGAACACGGGAGATGACGATGACCGAGATCACCACCGCCGCCCTTCAGCAGCTCGCCGAGCGCTACCTCGCGGTGTGGAACGAGACCGACCCGGCGGCCCGCCGCAAGCTGGTCGACGAGGTGTGGGCCGAGGACGGCCGCTACACCGACCCACTGGCCGCGGTCGTCGGCCGGGACGCGATCGACGCGCTGATCGGCGCCGCCCAGGCCCAGTTCCCGGGGCTGGAGTTCACCCTCGGCCCGGTGGACGCGCACCACGACATCGCCCGTTTCACCTGGAACCTCGGCCCGGCGGGTGCGGAGCCGGTGGTGATCGGCTTCGACGTGCTGGCGGCCACCCCGGACGGCCGGATCGGCGCGGTGTACGGCTTCCTCGACCGCGTGCCGGGCGCCTGAGGCCCACCGGCCGCAAGCCACGACGCCGCGGGGCCGCAGGGCCCGCCATCGCCCCGCGCGGGGGCGGGCCCTGCCCCACCTCGCCCGCCCCTCCCCATGCCCGGCCCTCCCCTACGCCCGGCCCACCGAACGCCCGCACCACCCCGGCCCCGGGACCACCCGACCTGGCCGACCTGGCCGACCTGGCCGACCTGGCCGACCTGCCCGACCTGCCCGACCTGCCAGACCACCAACGCCCTTGAGGAGAGCCCGAGATGAGCACCGCCCTGAACGCCCGGCGGCCCGCCCCGGCCCCGCCCGCCACGAAGGCGGCGCCGGCCGCACCGGCCCCCAAGGGCCTGCTGCCGGTCGTCCTGACCGCCACCTTCATGACCGCCCTCGACATCTTCGTCGTCAATGTCGCCCTCCCCTCGCTCCAGGCCGACCTCGGCGCCGGCCCGGCGGCCGTCCAGTGGGTGATGGCCGGGTTCAGCCTGGCTCTGGCGGCCGGGCTGGTCACCGCCGGCCGCCTCGGCGACCGCTACGGCCGCCGCCGGGTGTTCGCGCTCGGCCTGGCGCTCTTCACGCTCGCCTCGGCGGGCTGCGGCTTCGCCCCTTCCGCCGGCACGCTGGTCGGCGCCCGGGTGGTGCAGGGCTTGGCGGCGGCGCTGATGGGCCCGCAGGTGCTGGCGATCCTGCGGACCGCGTTCAGCGGTGCGGCGCAGGCCCGGGCCTTCGCCCGGTACGGGCTGACGATGGGCGTCGGCGCGGTGTTCGGCCAGCTGATCGGCGGGCTGCTGATCCGGGCGGACCTCCTCGGCCTCGGCTGGCGCAGCTGCTTCCTGATCAACCTGCCGATCGGTCTGGCCGCTCTGGTGATGGTCCGCCGTTGCCTGCCGGAGTCGCGTTCCCCGCAGCGGCCCGGTCTGGACCCGGTCGGCGTGCTGCTGGTCTCCACCGCGCTGACCGCGCTGGTGCTGCCGCTGATCCAGGGCCCCCGGCTGGGCTGGCCGCTCTGGACCGTGCTCTGCCTCGGTGCCTCGCTCGCCCTGCTGGCGGCCTTCGCCGTGCACCAGCACCGCAGCACGCCGACCGACACCGCGCCGACCGGCAGCACCCCGACCGGCACCACCGGGCCCGCCACCGGCACCACCGGAGCCACGGGGGCCACGGGGACCACCGCCGGAGCCACGGGGGCCGCCACCGGTACCCCGCTGGTCGACACCCGCCTCTTCCGCGACCGCGCCTTCAGCGCCGGTGTGCTCGCCCAACTCGCCTTCTGGCTCGGCCAGGGCTCCTTCTTCCTGGTGCTCGCCCTGCACCTGCAGTTCGGCCGCGGCCTGGACGCGCTCGGCGCCGGCCTGGTCTTCACCGCGATCGGCCTCGGCTACCTGATCACCTCCAACACCACGCACCGGGTCACCGCCCGTCTGGGCGTCCGCCGGACGATCACCGTCGGCGGGCTGCTGATGGCCGCGGGGCTGGCCCTGCTCGCCCTCGCCGCGTACGAGGTCTCGGACGGCAGCGTCTGGTGGCTGGCGCCCGGCCTGTTCGTGGACGGCCTCGGCATGGGCCTGGTGATCGCCCCGGTCACCGCCGTCGTCCTGGCGGGGGTCGAGCCGAGGCTGGCCGGCTCCGCCGCCGGGGTGGTGTCCACCGTGCAGCAGGTCGGCGGGGCGCTCGGGATCGCGCTGATCGGTCTCCTCTACTACGGCGCCGGTGACCCGACCGCCGCCTTCGGCCACAGCGTCCTGGCACTGGCGGTGCTGGAGCTGGTGCTGGTGGCCCTGGTCCGGCTGCTGCCGCGCACGAGCTGACCCACCCCGCACGAGCCGCCCCACACAGACCCGCCCCGCACGAGCCGCCCCACACGGACCCGCCGCAGGCAGTCCCGCCGTACGCGAACCCGCCCCGCCCGGACCCGGCGCACGGAAGCCCGGCGGGCTCGAACCCGGCGGGCACGCCCTCTCAAGGACCGTACGCGAACGCCCTCGCGCGCCCCGCAGCCGCTTCGCGCACTCCCCCGAACCACCGGCGGGTGGCCCCAGGCCCACCCGCCCGTTCCATTCCCTCCCCCCGATCGGGTTGGATGGTCGGATGAGCGAGGAGAAGAGCGCCGTACCGGCGTGGGAGCAGCGGTTCAGGGCGGCCCGGGTGTCGCTGCCCGACTGGGCCGAGGACGCCCCGGACCGGGCGCTGTACGTGTCCAACGCGACCGGCACCTACGAGGTCTACGCCTGGGACCGCGCCACCGGCGACCACCGCCGGGTCACCGACCGTCCGAACGGCACCACCGACGCCGAGTTGTCCCCCGACGGCGCCTGGGTCTGGTGGTTCGACGACCACGACGGCGACGAGTTCGGCGTCTGGCGCCGTCAGCCGTTCGCGGGCGGCCCGGACGAGGAGGCCGTGCCCGGCCTCGCCCCCTCCTACTCGGCCGGTCTGGCCCTGGGCCGCGACGGCACCGTGGTCGTCGGCCGGTCCACGGACGAGGACGGCACCACCCTGCACCTGCGCCGCCCCGGCGACGCCGAGCCCGTCGAGATCTACCGGCACGCGGAGTACGGCGGCATCGGCGACCTCAGCCACGACGGCACGCTGCTCGCGATCGACCACACCGAGCACGGCGACGCGATGCACTCCGCGATCCGCGTCGTGCGCCTCACCGGAACCGCCACCGAGACCGACACCGGCACCGCCACCACCGGGACCGCCGCCACCCCCGAGACCGTCGCCGAACTGGACGAGGTCACCGGCCGGGACGAACCGCGCGGCGTCGCCTGCCTGGGCTTCGCGCCCGTCGAGGGCGACACCCGCCTGCTGGTCGCCCACCAGCGCACCGGCCGCTGGGAGCCGATGATCTGGGACGTCGCCACCGGCGTCGAGACCGCGCTGCCGCTGCGCGACGAGCAGGGCCGCGAGCTCCCCGGTGACGTCTCCGCGCAGTGGCGTCCCGGCGCCGGGGAACTGCTGGTGGAGCACGAGTACGAGGCGCGCAGCGAGCTGTTCTCGTACGCGCTCGCCGACGGCCGGCTGACCCGCCTCGACACCCCGCGCGGCACCGTCGGCGGTGCCACCGGCCGTCCGGACGGCACCGTCGAGTACCTGTGGTCGTCCGCCGCCGAGCCCTCCGCCGTCCGTTCCACCGCGGGGACGGTCGTGCTGCGGGCGCCCGGCGCGGTGCCGCCCGCTTCGGTCCCGGTCGAGGACGTCTGGGTCGACGGGCCCGGTGGGCGGGTGCACGCCCTGGTGCAGCGGCCGGCCGGGACCACCCCCGGGGACGGCCCGCTCCCGACCGTGTTCGAGATCCACGGCGGTCCGACCCACCACGACAGCGACTCCTTCGCTGCCGGCCCGGCCGCCTGGCTGGACCACGGCTTCGCGGTGGTCCGGGTCAACTACCGCGGCTCGACCGGCTACGGCCAGGCCTGGACCGACGCCCTGCACGAGCGGGTCGGTCTGATCGAGCTGGAGGACATCGCGGCGGTCCGCGCGTGGGCGGTCGACAGCGGCCTCGCCGACCCGCGCCGACTGGTGCTCACCGGCGGCAGCTGGGGCGGCTACCTGACCCTGCTCGGCCTCGGCGTCCAGCCCGACGCCTGGGCGGTCGGCGTCGCCGCCGTGCCGGTCGCGGACTACCACACCGCGTACGCCGACGAGATGGAGGCGCTCAAGTCGCTGGACCGCACGCTCTTCGGCGGCACGCCGGAGGAGGTCCCGGACCGCTTCACCGCCTCCTCGCCGTTGACCTACGTGGACCGGGTGCGGGTGCCGGTGTACATCAGCGCCGGGGTCAACGACCCGCGCTGCCCGATCCGGCAGATCGAGAACTACGTCGAGCGGCTGGAGCAGCTCGGCAAGCCGCACGAGGTGTACCGGTACGACGCCGGGCACGGGTCGCTGGTCGTCGAGGAGCGGATCAAGCAGCTCCGGCTGGAGATCGACTTCGTCCGGCGGTACCTGGACGTGGCCGCGGGCGACGCTGACGGGGAGTCGGCGTGAGACGTGTGCTGATACTCGCGGGGGCGGTGGTGGCCGGGGCCCTGGTGCTCACCGGCTGCTCCGGATCGCACAGCGACAACGCCTCCTGCCCGCCCCCGGTCGGCCCGCCCGCGCCGACCCCGTCGGCCGTCAAGCCGAGCGCCCCGGCCGCACCGACCACCGCGCCCCCCGCGCCCACCGCGCCCCCCGTTCCCGCCACGCCGCTCGCCACGGCGACCCGGGCGAGCCTGGACGGGGCGGGCAGGGACGGGGCGAGCACCGGCGGGGCGGGGGTCTCCGTCGTACCGGCGGCGTTCGTCGCGTACGAGCCGCCTCCCGGGGACGGCACGGTCCAGCTCGCCAAGGGCTCGAAGGGGTCCAAGGGGTCGAGCGGTTCCAAGGGGTCGTCCGGCTCGTCGGGCTCCTCCGGCTCCTCCGGGTCTTCGGGCTCAGGGTCCAAGGGCTCGAAGACCGGGCGCACCGTGCACCACCACATCGACCACTACGACTCGGACAACACCTCCGGCAACGGTCACAGTCACTGCTCCGGCGGCCCGACGCCGGTGCCGATCGGATCGACGACACCGGCCCAGCCACCGTTCCCGACGCCGACCCCGGCCCTGCCGACCCCGGCTCTCCCCAGCCCTGCTCCGCCGGCGCCGACCCTGCCGCCGGTCAAGCCGACGGCGGTGCCGCCGCTGCCGACCAAGCGCTGAGCCAGGAACGCCGGACCCCGGTCCGGCGCCACCAACCGGCCGGTCCGGCCGGTCCAGCCGGTCCAGCAGTCCGGTCAGTCCGGTCAGTCCAGGACCGGGTCCAGTCCCAGGGCCCGGTCCTGCTCCGCCTCCGCCTCCCGGCGCACCAGGCGGAACCACATGAAGACGACGAAACCCGCGAAAACGAACCACTCCAGGGTGTAGCCCAGGTTCTGGAACGCGCGCAGGGTGAGCCCGTCCCCGCCCTGCGGCTGAACGGTCGGTACGGGGGTCAGCCCGGCGGGGGCCTCGTCGACGGCCACCCAGCCGTCGTACCAGCCGTCGTACGCGAGCACGTTCAGCAGCGAGGCGCGGTTGATCATGCCGAGCTGCCCGGCCGGCAGCCCGCCGGCCACCGCACCGTTGGTGCCCACGGCCTCGTTGGCCTGCAGCCGCCCGGTCACCGTCACCGGCCCGTCCGGCGGCGGTCCGGCGGGTGCCCCGGCGGCGGGTGCCCCGGGCGCCCAGCCGCGCACCACGGCGACGGCGTGTCCGTCGGCGGTGCGCAGCGGGGTGAGCACGTAGTAGCCCTGCTTGCCGTCGACCACGCGGTTGGGGACGAGGAGCTGGTGCTCGGCGTCGTAGCTGCCGGTCACCGTGACGGGCTTGCCGACGGTCTCCGTGGTCACCTGCGGGGTCGCCGGGTCGAGCAGCGCGTCGATCGGCCTGGCCTCACCGGTGGCGGCGATCGCCTGCTTGGCCTCGTTGTGCGTGGACACCCGGTCCTCGAACCGGCCGAGCTGCCAGGAGCCCAGCCACAGGCACACCGCCACGGCCGCCACGGCCAGAGCGGTGCCGCTCAGCCACCGCGGAGTCAGGAGGAACCGGTACACACCCCCACGGTAACCAGTCCTCACACCCGTCCCGCCCCCAGGGCCCGGTCGAGCCCCTCACTCCCGCGGAGGCCGCACCCGACGGCGCACCCGACGGCGCACCCGGGGCGTCGGCCCGGTGCCCGTCCCCGGCGGCCCGGAACCAGCTGATGTGGTCGGCCTCGCGTCTGACTCTGCGCTCGCGACCTCACGTCCGACCGCGCCTGCAACCGCCCGTCCGACGCCCGCCCCCTCGGCCGCGGGCGCCCCTCACCTCGCCGAGGGCGAGCCGGAGGGCTGCGGCGCCGAACCGCCCACCGCCTGCACGCCGCCCCGGTACAACGTCCCGCTGCAGGCCAGCGGCAGCGTCGCCGTGGCGGCCGTGGGGCTGCCCGGGGCGGGGGTGTGGGCGATGGTGGCGGTGGGGGGCGCGGTGGTGGGGTTGCCGGTCGGGGTGGCGGTGGGGCTGGGGGCCGAGGTGGGGCCCGCCGAGGGCGACGAGGTGGCCTGGGGGTTGGCGCTGGGCGCGCCGCTGGCCCCGGCGGCCCCGGCTGCCCCGGCGGCAGGGACGCCCGAGGACACCGGGGCCTGGGAGGTCAGCGCGACCTGGTTGGGGCCGGTCGGCGCGCTGGTGGCGCCGCCGGTGCAGCTCTGGTCGGGGATCCAGGCGAACGGCAGCCGGTACCCGGTCTGCGGGGCGAGCACCGGCGGTTCCGCGTCCATCGCGGTGAGGCCGCCGGCCGCGTCGCCCGGGGCGTGGTCGGCGGTGCGGATGCGGCTGCGGTCGCCGCCGCTGACGCCGGTGACGGCGACGGCGCCCGGTCCGCCGAGGCGGCAGCTGTGGCCGGAGACGTTGTAGACAGTGAAGGAGCCGTAGATCCGCCCCGTCGCATCGGCCGAGCCGACCTGCGCGGCGCCGTCGCCGAGGTCGGTGCGGGTGCAGAGCGGGATGATGCCGCCGTCGCCGGCCCCGGCGGTCCCGGTGGGCGGGACGGTGCCGTCGACGTGCACGGCCCCGGTGTCGGGGGTGTGGGAGACGGTGGCGGTGCCGGCGGCCGTCGAGGTGTCCCCGGTGCTGCCCGGGCCCGCGGGCGGGACGCTGCCGTGGCCGGTGGTGCCGGTGGCGGTGCCGCTGGGGGCGGTGGCGGCGGGGCTCTTGGCCTCGGCCGATCCGGGGCCGCCGGAGAGTCCGAGGTGTTCTCCCTCGTGCAGGACCGGCAGGGCGATCGCGACGGCGAACGCGAGGGCGGCGGCCCCGGTCCAGGCACCGCGCCGGGCGGCCCTGCGGCGGGGTACGGCCCGCCGGATCCGGGGCAGTCCGCCGGCCGAGGGCTGGATCCCGGCGACGGCGTGGTGCATCAGCTCCCGCACCGCCCGTTCGTCGGTCGACAGCCCGCCCGGTCCCGAGAGTTCCGGGGCGTCCGGCGCCCCTGCGGCCTCCACTGCGGGTCCGGCGCCCGTGGCGACCGCCGGACCCGCCGTGGCCCCCGGTCCCGCCGTGGCCCCCGACCGCGCCGTGCCCCCCGGGTCCTCCGGTGTCGTGTCGTCCACCGCCCGCCGCCCGGCGCCGTCGTCCTCAGCCATGACCGGCCTCCATCTGCGTGCGGAGGGCGGCGAGTCCGCGCGATCCGTAGGCCTTCACCGAGCCGAGCGAGATGCCCAGGGTTTCGGCGGCCTGTGCCTCCGTCATGTCCAGGAAGTAACGCAGCACCAGAACCTCCCGCTGACGGCGTTGCAGTCCACGCAGCGCGGCCTTCAACTGGTCGCGCTCCAGGGCATCGTAGGCACCTTCTTCTGCACTGGCCATGTCAGGCATGGGCTTCTGCAGCAGTCTCAGACCGAGGATCCGGCGACGCAGCGTGGAGCGGGACAGGTTGACGACCGTCTGCCGCAGGTACGCCAGGGTCTTCTCGGGTTCGCGCACCCGCCGCCGGGCGGCGTGCACCCGGATGAACGCCTCCTGGACGACGTCCTCGCAGGTCGAGAGGTCGTCCAGGAGCAGCGCGGCGAGCCGCAGCAGCGAGCGGTAGTGCGCCTGGTAGGTCTCGGTGAGCAGGTCCTCGCTGGTACCCGCGTCGGTACCCGCGCCGGAGTCCGCCGCACCGCGTGCGGCCGCCGTCATCTGGTCGTCTTCCGGCCTACTCGCAGGCCTCGGGGCGCGCGAGGGGAACGACACCGCGGCCCTCGCCGGGATGCCTGCCCTTGCCCCCACCATCACGTTCGCCACGCCCGTTGGACACTCGATCCCCTGTCATGGTTGCCCAGCCCGGGGCCCATTCTTCCGTATGGGCGGAAGCTGCCTCCAGGGGATTCCCCCGGGATTCCGGACAGATTGTGTCGAGGAGCGGACACAGGTATGGACACAGGTGTGGACACAAGCAGACACATCGGAAGCCGCGCAGGGGACTTGAGCCCCGTTCGACGGCCGGCCACGGGTCCTACTCCACCGTCAGTTCGCCCGCCACCAGCTCCGCGATCTGCAACAGGTTGAGCGCCGACCCCTTGCGCAGGTTGTCCCCGCACAGGAAGAGGTCGAGCGCGTCCGGCTCGTCCAGGGCCCGGCGCACCCGCCCGACCCAGACCGGGTCGGTCCCGACCACGTCGTTCGGCGTCGGGAACTCGCCGGCCGCCGGGTCGTCGTAGAGGACCACGCCGGGAGCGTCCCGCAGGATGTCCTGCGCGTGCTCCTGGGTGACTTCCCGTTCGAACCGCGCGTGCACGGCCAGCGCGTGGGTGCGCAGGACCGGGATGTGGACGCAGGTCGCGGAGACCTTGAGGGCGGGCAGGCCGAGGATCTTGCGGGACTCGTCGCGGATGCCCAGTTCCTCGGCGGCCCAGCCGCCCTCGCGCAGTCCGCCGGTCCAGGGCACGGCGTTGAGCGCGAGCGGGGCCGCGAACGGCCCGTGGTCGGCGATCACGGGCCGCAGGTCGCCGGTCTGCCGGCCGACGTCGGTGCCCGCCACCAGTGCGGTCTGCTCGCGCAGGGCGGCCTCCCCGGCGCGGCCCTCGCCGCCGGCGGCCTGGTAGGAGGCGACCACGAGCTGCGTCAGCCCGTACTCGGCGTGCAGCGCGCCGACCGCCGCGATCATCGCGAGGGTAGTACTGGCGGGGCCGGCGACGATGCCGCGCGGGCGGATCCGCAGCGCGGCCGGGTTGATCTCGGGGACGACCAGCGGCACGTCCCCGGCGGCGCGGAAGACGGCGGAGTCGTCGACCACCACGACGCCCTTGGCCACCGCGATCGGCGCCCACTGGGCGGAGACGCTGTCGGGGACGGCGAACACGGCGACGTCGATCCCGGCGAAGGCCTCCTCGGTCAGCGGGACGACCTCGACCGCCTCGCCGCGCACGACCGGCTTGCGGCCGGCCGAGCGCGGGGAGGCGACGAGCCGGACCTCGCCCCAGACGTCCTGGCGGAGTGAGAGCAGCCCGAGCAGCACCTCGCCGACCGCGCCGGTGGCGCCGACGACGGCGAGGTTCGGCCGCCGGGTCATCGCCCGGTGCTCCCGCTCCGCTCCCGGGTCATCGTCCGGTGCCGCCGTAGACGACGGCCTCGTCGGTCTCGCTGTCCAGACCGAAGGCGCTGTGCACGGCGCGGACGGCCTCGGGCACGTCCTCGGCGCGGGTGACGACCGAGATGCGGATCTCCGAGGTGGAGATCAGCTCGATGTTGACGCCCGCGGCGGACAGCGCCTCGAAGAAGGTCGCGGTGACGCCCGGGTTGGAGCGCATGCCCGCGCCGACGAGCGAGATCTTGCCGATCGCGTCGTCGTAGCGCAGCGACTCGTAGCCGATGCCCTCCTTGACCCGGCCGAGCGCGTCGATGGCCTTCTGGCCCTCGGTCTTGGGCAGGGTGAAGGAGATGTCGGTCAGGCCGGTCGACGCGGCGGAGACGTTCTGCACCACCATGTCGATGTTGACCTCGGCGTCGGCGATGGCGCGGAAGATCCGGGCCGCCTCGCCCGGCTTGTCGGGCACGCCGACGACCGTGACCTTGGCCTCGGAGGTGTCGTGGGCGACTCCGGAGATGATGGCCTGCTCCATCTCGCCCCCTTCGGGCTTGTTCGGGTTGTCGTTGCTGACGATCGTCCCGGGGAGACCCGAGAAGGACGAGCGTACGTGAATCGGGATGTTGTAGCGCCGCGCGTACTCCACGCAGCGGTCGAGCAGCACCTTGGAGCCGGAGGACGCCAGTTCGAGCATGTCCTCGTAGGCGATCCAGTCGATCTTGCGGGCCTTCTTCACCACGCGCGGGTCGGCGGTGAACACGCCGTCCACGTCGGTGTAGATCTCGCAGACCTCGGCCCTGAGGGCGGCGGCGAGGGCGACGGCGGTGGTGTCCGAGCCGCCCCGGCCCAGCGTGGTGATGTCCTTGCTGGTCTGGGAGACGCCCTGGAAGCCAGCCACGATCGCGATGTTGCCCTCGTCGAGGGCGGTGCGGATGCGGCCCGGCGTCACGTCGATGATGCGCGCCTTGTTGTGGACGGAGTCGGTGATGACACCGGCCTGGCTGCCCGTGAAGGACTGGGCCTCGTGACCCAGGGATTTGATCGCCATGGCCAGCAGCGCCATGGAGATGCGCTCTCCAGCGGTCAGCAGCATGTCGAACTCACGGCCGGCAGGGATCGGTGACACCTGCTCCGCGAGTTCGATGAGCTCGTCCGTCGTGTCGCCCATCGCGGACACCACGACGACGACCTCATGGCCGGCCTTCTTGGCGTCAACGATTCGACGGGCCACGCGCTTGATGCCCTCGGCATCCGCAACGGATGAGCCGCCGTACTTCTGCACGACAAGGCCCACGTGCGCTCCTCGACTTGTGTCGTTTTCCGGGGGCTCCAGGCCCCCGTACCCCCGGGGGAGGGGGGTGTGCGGTCCGCGTCAGTCTACCGAGCAGGGGTGCCCCGACCGGCGCTTTCCATATGATGAGACGCCTGTTTCAGCAGGTGATCGGCCGGACGGGCGGCCCCACCGGCAGGTCTGCGGGCGATTCGGTACGGCCCCGAAGAATCGGCGGACCGGCGGACGGCGATCCGGCCGGATTTCCTTCCGGGCGGATCACTGAGGTGTCCGTCACAGTCGGCGGCGCGGCGGCGATCCGTCCGCCGCGGCCCGGACGCCACGGCCCCACCGCTGCAGCCACACCACCGCGGCCCCACCGCCGCGGCCCTACCGCTGCACCCCCAGCTCGGCCGCCATCAGGTCGCCCGCCTGCTGCTCCAGCTGCTCGTCGGTGAGCCCGTCGTCGTCGGTGTCCGCGCCGTCCGGCACCGCACCGATCGGGCTGTCCAGCCGGACGTGCGCGATCAGCGACTGCAGCGCCCGCAGCACCGCGGTGCAGGTCGTGCCCCAGTTGGAGAGGTAGGAGAACTGCCACCACCACAGCGCCTCGCTGACCCGGCCCTCGCGGTAGTGCGTCAGCCCGTGCTGGAGCTCGCTGACCACACCGGCCAGGTCGTCCGAGATCCGGAAGGCGTTGGGCTTCTCCGGCGGGCCGTACGGGTCGAAGACCTCGTGGTAGACGTCGATCGGCGCCAGCAGCTCGGCCAGCCGCTCGCGCAGCTGCTCGCCGTCCGGCTCGGGACCGGCGTCGGGCTCGAAGCGGTCCTCCGGGACGACGTCCTCGATGGCACCCAGCCGGCCGCCGGCCAGCAGCAGCTGCGAGACCTCCAGGAGCAGCAGGGAGACCGCGCTGCCCGGCTCGTCGCCCTTGGCGACCTCGGTGACGGCGAGCACGAAGCTCTCCACCGAGTCGGCGATCTGCACGGCGAAGTCGTCCGGCTCCGAGCCGTGCCCGTGGGTGTGCTGCTGGTTGATCGTCCGGTCAGACATCGAGCAGTCGTCTCCCTTCGAAGGCGCGGCCGAGGGTGACCTCGTCCGCGTACTCCAGATCCCCGCCGACGGGCAGGCCGCTCGCCAGACGGGTCACCTTCAGGCCCATCGGCTTGCAGAGCCGGGCCAGATAGGTGGCGGTCGCCTCCCCCTCCAGGTTGGGGTCGGTGGCCAGGATCAGCTCGGTGACCGTGCCGTCCGCGAGGCGCGACAGCAGCTCGCGGATGCGCAGGTCGTCCGGGCCGACGCCCTCGATGGGGCTGATCGCGCCGCCCAGCACGTGGTAGCGGCCGCGGAACTCACGGGTGCGCTCGATGGCGACGACGTCCTTGGGCTCCTCGACCACGCAGATGACGGCGAGGTCGCGGCGGGGGTCCAGACAGACCCGGCACTGCTCGGCCTCGGCGACGTTGCCGCAGACCGCGCAGAAGCGGACCTTGTCCTTGACCTCCAGCAGCGCGTGCGCGAGCCGGCGCACGTCGGTCGGATCGGCCTGCAGCACGTGGAACGCGATCCGCTGGGCGCTCTTGGGCCCGACGCCGGGCAGCCTGCCCAGTTCGTCGATCAGGTCCTGAACCACGCCCTCGTACAACGTCGCGCCTTCCTTCGGATGGTCGGTGGTGCTCCGGTGCCATCATCCAACGAATCGGGCGTCGGACACAGCGCCCGACGCCCGACTCCCACATAAATCACATGGGTCCGTCGTCTGAACTCCAGACCCGCGGGGCCGTCGGACGGTCTCGTCACCCGCGGTCGGGACCCGCCGGCACGATCCCGTCGCCACCGGCGGCCCGGTCCGGGCCCGACCGTTCGGGCCCGACCGCTCCCGCCGGGGTCAGAACGGCAGGCCGGGGATGCCGCCGCCCAGGCCCTGGGTCAGCGGGCCCATGCGGTCGGCCTGCAGCTTCTGCGCGGTCTGGGTCGCGTCCCGGACCGCCGCCAGGATCAGATCGGCCAGGGTCTCGGTGTCCTCCGGGTCGACCGCCGCCGGGGCGATGGTCAGCGCCACCAGCTCACCGGCACCGGTCACCGTCGCCTCGACCAGGCCGCCGCCCGCCGTACCGTTCACCTTCGTGTCGGCCAGCTCCTGCTGGGCCTTCGCGAGATCCTGCTGCATCTTCTGCGCCTGCTTGAGCAGCTGCTGCATGTTGGGCTGGCCACCACCGGGGAACACGGCTCTCTCCTTGCTGTCACGGCTGTCTGCGGTGCGTCGTTCGTCACCGCCGAGCCTACGTGCTGCGCCCCGCCCGGGTGCCCCGGTGGCCCGGCTGCCCGGTAGGCCCCAGCGGCTCAGTTGCCCCGGTGGTGGATCTCCTCCAGCACCGTCGCACCCAGCTCGCGGATGATCAGCTCCTGGCCGGAGAACGCCTCCTCGTTGAGGTCCGGGTCGTCCTCCTCCGGGATGTCGTCCTCCGGGGCCACCGACCGCACCGGACGGGCCGGCGCCGCGGCGGGCGGCGGGGCCTGCACCGGCGCGGCCTGCACGGGCGCGGCCTGCACCGGCTGGGGTGCCATCACGGGAACAGGAGCCGGAGCGGGCGCCGCCACGGCTGGCGGGGCGGCCGGACGGGCCGGGGCGCCCCAGCCCCCGCCGCCCGGGGCACCACCGGCGGCAGCGCCACCGGGGGCGGCCCCGACACCACCGGACGGGTCGACGATGCACTCGATGCGCCAGTCCACGCCCAGTGCGTCGGCCAACGCGGCACGCAGCACGTCGTCGCTGTTGCTGCCGACGAAGCTGTCCCGGGCGCCGGCATTGATGAACGACACCTGCAGCACGCTGCCGTCGAACCCGGCCACCTGACCGTTCTGGCTGAGCAGGATCCAGGTGAAGCGGCGGCGGTTCTTCACGGCCTCCAGGATCTGCGGCCACAGCTGCCGGACCTGTGCGGCGCCCTGCTGCGCGGAGGCCGACGGCTGCCCACCGGCGGCGGCCGCCGCAGGGGCGGCCGCAGGAGCCGGGGCGGGCGCGGGCACCGGGGCCGGGGCCTGGACCGGAGCAGCCTGGTGCTGCGGCGCGGCGGGCGCGGCGGCGGCCGGGGCGGGCGCGCCGCCAC
>NZ_JBHWCL010000112.1:0-31955 GCF_042735125.1 Kitasatospora sp. NPDC059599
CACCGCCCCTGGTCAGCC
Organism: Kitasatospora sp. NPDC059599; assembly: GCF_042735125.1. Classification (NCBI taxonomy): domain Bacteria; kingdom Bacillati; phylum Actinomycetota; class Actinomycetes; order Kitasatosporales; family Streptomycetaceae; genus Kitasatospora; species Kitasatospora sp. NPDC059599. Next base: position 19 of record NZ_JBHWCL010000112.1, read on the forward strand.
GCATGCCCGCGACCCCCGGCCGGAGGTTCCGGCCGGGGGTCGCGGGTGTGGCAACCGTCACTCGCGGCGACTACTTGTTGACGACCGTCAGCGGCAGCATCTTCTTGCCCGTCGGGCCGATCTGGATGTGGGTGTCCATCTGCGGCCATATAGACACAAGGGCAAAACCGCCCGTAGCGTCTCTGGCATGGGGAAACGCAGCCGCACGGCCTCAGCAGCCGCTCAGAAGGCCTACACCGTAGAAGCTGAATGGACCGCCGCAGACCTGGCCCAGCTTGAGGAGTTGAAGAGGGCCGAGACCGCCCTTCCGGACGACGCTCCCCGGGCTCTGCTGTCGGTCCGGTTGTCCGTACTGACGGAAGACACCACCTCCCCTGTGCGTCAGGAGCTCGACCTTCGCAGGGAGGCACTGAACCGGGGCTGCCGCGTTGTCGGCGTCGCCAGCGACCTGAACGTCTCGGCCACGAAGGTGCCGCCGTGGAAGCGGAAACAGCTGGGCGAATGGCTGAACGACCGGGCGCCGGAGTTCGACGTGCTCCTGTTCTGGAAGCTCGACCGCTTCATCCGCCGGCTGTCCGACCTGAACACCATGATCGACTGGGCGCTGAAGTACGGGAAGAACCTGATCTCCAAGCACGACTCGATCGACCTGACCACGGTCGTCGGAAAGATCATGGTCACGCTGATCGGCGGCATTGCGGAGATCGAGGCGACCAACACCAGCACTCGGGTGGCGAGCCTCTGGGACTACGCCAAGACACAGAGTGACTGGCTCGTCGGCAAACCCACCTACGGCTACGCGACGGGGGAGGACGAGAACGGGAAGGTCGTCCTCTACATTGAGGCCGACGCCTACAAGGCTCTGCACTGGTGCCAGCGTCTGGCCCGTCGGGGCGTCTCCGCGACACGGATGGTCACGCTCATGAAGCGGTCGAAGCTCATGGGCGAGGGCTTGACGACCTCGACGCTTCTCAGTCGCCTACGGAACCCTGGCTTGATGGGGTACCGGGTTGAAGTGGAGATGGAGGGCCGCGCCCGTCGCTCCAAGAAGGTCCTGGGCCAGAACGGCATGCCGATCAGGGTTGCAGAGGGCATCTTCACCGAGGACGAGTTCAACGAGCTGCAAGCGGACTTGGACAAGCGCAGCAAGAAGCAACCGGCGCGGCAGCCGGGTGGCGCTACGAAGTTCCTCGGTGTTCTGATCTGCGACGACTGCAAGAGCAACATGACAGTCAAGAAGACCAGCAACCAGAGCGGCGACTACGCCTACCTGAGGTGCCAGAAGTGCAAGAGCGGCGGCCATGGCGCCCCAGACCCCGAAGCGATCTACGCCAAGGTCGTGTCCGACGTCCTGTCCGTCCTCGGCGACGAGCCCGTTCAGGTTCGGGAGTACGCGCGAGGCGCCGAAGCACGCGCCCAGGTCGCGCGGCTGGAGGAGTCAATTGCCTACTACATGAAGGAACTTGAGCCTGGGGGACGCTATACGAAGACGCGATTCACTCGCGAACAGGCTGAGACGACCCTGGAGAAACAGATCACCGAACTCGGCGAAATCGACCCCGAGACCACAGAAGACCGGTGGGTCAATGTCGCCAACGGCAAGACGTTCCGGCAGCAGTGGGAGGAGGGCGGCATCGAAGCCATGTCGGCCGACCTCCTGAGGGTCGGCGTTCGGTGCGAGGTCACCCGCACCAAGATCAAGGGCCAGCGCGCGCCCGAGGTGAAGCTGAAGCTCATGATCCCCAAGGACTACCGGGACCGCCTGATCATCAAGGAAGACCACTTCGCACCCAAGCTCTGACGCAATCAGTCGGCCGACGGCGGTCCCCACATGAGACAGCCCCCCGACATTAGAGGCCGGGGGGCTGTCTTCGTCAGTGCCTGGCGGGGTCGTACGGCTCCTCATTGCCCTCGTCGTCCACGATGACGATCTCACTCTCGATGACCAACGCTCGCGCCTGTGTCGAGGCCTCTACCAACTCGACAGGGCTTACCGACGAACCGGCCGTACCCAGCACTAAAGGGAGAGCGGTCACGAGGCCTCCCCGCGCTCGGTGCAGCATCTCGCATCTTCGCGGGCCATCTCACGGTTGGTGGCAATGTCTTCGGCGATGCCGGCGGCGATGAGCGCTTCGGCGGGGGTGTGGCCGGTCCCGGCGAAGCGCCAGGCGGTTTCGGTTGTGGTGTCCGTGTCCCAGTCGGTGTACAGGTCTCGGACGCCAGCCAGGGTGCGGGCGTGTTCGGCGCGGTCGGCGCGGAGTCGGCCGTAGGTGGTGGAGTAGGCGTGGGTCTTGGTGAGGCAGTGGCCCCGGTAGCCGAGCATGTGGGCCCAGGTGCGCAGACGCAGGTGTTGGAGTTCGGGCAGGCCGCCGAGGCGCCAGGCGGTGGCGATGAGCGCCCGGACGTGCGGGTTGACGCGCAGCGCTCGTATCTCCGCCAGGGATGTGATGCGGCGGTCGACGGCGCCGGCGGTCTCGGCGCTCTTGCTCGTGTACTTGGCGACGTACGCGGCGACCGCGTCGTCCGTGAGCCGTCCGCCGTCCCCGTTGGCGATCGGGTGGGCGTCGAGCTGGGTGCCGAAGATGAGCCGCCCGCCGCCGTAGGCCGCCGTGTCGGGACAGGGCAGCGCCACCGCAGCGGCAGCCGAGTGGACGCTGTCCAAGAGGAGATGCGGAGTTGCCCAAGCAGGGGGCGGGGAGGTGGGCCCGTCGGGGCCGTCGAAGCGGATGACGGCGTGGAAGTGGACGGCGCCGCGCTTCTGGTACTCGGCAACCTTGGTGGCAGAGACCCGGACCAGGGCGCGCACCTCCGACCGGCCGACGCCCGCCCCTGAGGCGACGTGGTGGTAGAGGTTGTCCCGGAAGGCCTTCCACAGCGCCGGGGCCGAAGCGTTCCACAGGACGTGGCCCGGGTAGTCGTAGCAGTCGGGGCAGAGCGGTTGTCCGATGAGCGGGTCCGTGTCCGCATGGGTTCGGCCGCAGCCGTGGCGCCCGCCGTGTTCGCAGCGTCGGCGTCGGGCCGGGTGGCAGTCGCCCACGCGGTGGACCGAGCCGAAGGAGGGGGCGGTCAGGGTGACGAACAGGCGCGGGTGCGTCCTGACCGTTTCGGGGATTCCCTTGCCGCCGATGAGGCCGGAGCGGACGAGGTGGAAGGTGTCACCGCTGTGCTCCCGGGAGCAGGACGGACAGCGGGTGGCGCGGCGGTTGCGGCAGCGGACGGCGAGCCGGCCGCCGGGTTCGGTGGCGGTCGTGTAGTGGCGCAGGACCTCACCGGTAGCGGCCTCCAGGGTGGTGGTGTGCCCGGTGAGGTAGACCGGTTCGGCGCAGCCGCCGGTGGCGCGGATCTGGTCCAGCCAGCGGTTCAGGTCCGGCATCTCGCCGAGGCGGACCAAATCCCGGTCAACGAGCGGCAGTTGGCGCAGCCGCGCCTCCCGGTCGAGGAGGGCGCGGCGTGCGGCGGGGTCGGTGTACGGGTTCGGGTGGGTCATGGCGGGTGTCTCCAGGGCCAGGGTTCGCCGGGCCCCGGCCGGGCCTTGGGTGTGGTGGCTCGGCCGGGGGTGGCGTTGGGGCGGGTGGAGGGGGTCCGGCGGGTGGGGATGGAGCGGCCGCCGGTGGGGGTTGGGTGGGTTGGCACGGTGATCACGCGCTTTCAGGTGGCGGTGTGGGTGAGGCCTTGAACGAGCCACATCACGGCGTATACGACGGGGTCGGCCCAGCCGATGCGGTCGAGGAAGATGCCGAGGACGCCGACGAGGAGGACGTTCCAGACCTTGAGTTCGCCGGAGCGGATCAGGAGGTAGGTGACGAGGGCCATCACGGCGGTCAGGATGAGGGCGGTGCCCATCAGAGGTAGACCCCTTCGTCCGGCTCGGACGTGTGGAGGCCGGGCCAGGTCGGCGCCAGCCGGGCGTACTTATGGGCGGTTCGGCGGGCCTGGTCGGGGGTGACGTGGATCGAGCGGGCCCGGATCCACTGGCCGTCGGTGTCGGCGGTGATGGCGACGCCCTGTTCGGCGAGGGTGATGCGCTGGGCGGCGGCAAGGGCGTCCTTGTTGAGGTCGCCGAGTGCCATCTCCGCCGTCCCGGGGTCGCTCACCCGGTGGCAGATGCGGCCGGCCAGCTGAGCGCGCAGGGCGGTGACGCCGGGGCCGAGGTCGGAGCCGACGCGCTGTCCGGCGATGACCAGGTGGACGCCGAGGGCCGCGCCGAGCTGGGCGAGCCGCAGGAGGTTGGTGGAGATCTCCCCGACTTCCGCCTTGTCCTCCCTGGTGGCCATCAGGTACAGCTCCGCCACTTCGTCGACGATCAGGACGATTGGCGTCTTGCGGAGCTTGGCCGGCAGGTCCCAGATCGACCGGACCCCGGCCGAGCGGCACAGTTGCATCCGCGCTTCGGTCTCCGCGACCAGTTCGGCCAGGAGCCGCGCCGCCTCCGCCCGCGTCGAGGCCAGGGCCGACAACCGGTCCTCGAAGAGGGAGAGTTCCATGCCGCCCTTGAGGTCGATGCCGAACAGGGCGACGCGTTGCGGGGCGAGTTCCTTCACCAGGGCAGCGATCAGGGTGGACTTGCCGGAGCGGGTCGCGCCGACGATCAGCCAGTGCGGCGCCCTCCGGAAGTCGATCACCCAGGCCCGGCCGTCCTCCAGCAGCCCGACCACCGCTCGCAGGACGCGCTGTTTCAGCTGGTAGGGGACGACGGGTGCCCGGAGCGGGTCCCAGGCGAGCGCGGACAGGGTGACGAACCCGCGCTCGTCGGAGAACAGGCGGACCGCGTGGACCCGCCAGGCGTGGGTGAGCGCTTCGGCGGCGGACAGGAAGTGGTCCGGAACCTGCCCGGGGTGGAGCCGTACCGCCACGTCCAGGCCGCCGCGCCGCAGCTTCGGCATGCCCAGCCGGGGCGGGACCGGCCGCAGCGGGTCACCGCGTACCACCATGTCCCCGAGCAGGGCCCGGCCGGGACGCTTGGCCACCGCGAGGCCGAGGTTCGTCGTCAGGCGCCGCCACGTGAGGCGGACGCGGACGACGGCCACCGGGTAGCCGATCAGGCACCACCAGATGTAGGGGTAGTTGCGCCGCAGCCCGGGGCCGGTGCTGAGCACGATCAGCACCAGGGCGAGCAGCGTCACCCAGATGAGCTGGGCCAGCATCACGGTCGGCCCCCGTTCTCCATCGCGGTGTTGTGCGCTTCGGTCTCCAGGTCGCGGGCCTGGCCGGCGGCCTTGGTCGCGAGCGTGGCGATGTGGTCGAAGAGCTGGGCGCCACTGTCGTCGTGGGCGAACGGGTCGACCTCTTCGGCGAGGTCCCCGAGTTCGCGCAGCAGGCAGCGCAGGCGCACGCGGGTCGCGCCGCTCATCAGGCGTCGCCGCCCTTGCGCGAGCCCGCCGGGGCCGGGGCGGGGACGGGGGTGATGGTGTCGGCACGGAAGGACAGGCCGTGCCGGTCCCCCATCGCCCAGGAGAAGGCGGTCAGGCCGGTGACGTGCACCCGCACGCCCTCGACCACGCCGACCGGTTCGCCGGGGACGCTGATCTCGATGATCGAGGCCCGCCGGCCGTCCTGGCGGACCGCGACGCCGACCGTGTACATGGTCTGGCCGTCCCGGTTCTTCCTGATCTCTCCGGTCTCGCGGTTCGCGATCCGCGCTTCGGGGGCGACGATGCAGGTCATCGTGCCCAGGCGGGTCATGTCGACGGGAATGGACTGCATGAGCGCACGCTCCTAGGTCGCCAAGGCCGCCTGACGTATGTCGTCAAACGTACTTACCTTTGGCGCCTCGATGATGCGCCACCTTGACGCCCCGGCGCAAGCGATTCATGCTTACGTTTAACGCCTAGCGACTGACGACAGACATAGAGATGGCGCCCGACCAGGGCAAACGACCACACACGAACCCTCGAAAACGACACGACGACACGCGAAGCGGGCCACCCCGGCGCCCGCACCAAGGGGTCAACACCATGGCGATCATCCGGAACGAGGCACTGCACAAGCAGGTGGCGACGGCGATGCGACAGTCCATCGCCGCTGGCGAATGGCCCCCCGGAACCCAACTGCCAACGGAGACCGATCTCGCCGAGAAGTACGGCGTGTCCCGGCCGACCGTCAGGCTCGCGGTCGCCTCCCTGCGCAGCGAAGGCTTGTTGGACGTGAAGCAGGGGCGGGGCACGTTCGTCCGCGCCACGGTCCACGGCCCGGCCGGAGCCATGGAGCGCACGGTCACCCTCCAAGGCAGCCAGTACGAGACGCCCGCTGACGCGTGGTTCGCGCAGGGCGAGGAGCCGACCGTCTACCGCACCCGCACGGACGCGATCACGGCGCCACTTCTGGGCATGGACGAGGGCGAAGCGATTTTCGGCTGTGACCGCCTGATCACCGACCCGGCGGGCGACGGCCGAGCCCTCCACCGCCTCCTGCTCCCCATGGAGCACATCACCGGGACGTCGCTTGCCAACGAGCCGGGCGTGACACCGACCGAGGCCTACGCCGCGCTTGCCGCCGCCGGTCACAACCTTGCCTGGCGCGAGCGGGTCAGCGCGCGCATCCCCCAGCCCGACGAGCGGCAGGCCCTGTGCCTGTCCGAGGCCGCCGTCCTGCTGGTCATCCACCGCGTCACCTACGACCAGGCCGCCGGTCTTCCCCTGATCCTCGAAGAGACCAAGCTAGGGGCCGAAACCACCGCGCTCGCCTACAACATCGAGGCCACCAAGCCCAAGCGCGCCACCCGAGCGGCCAAGGCAGCCCGCTAGCCGCCGCCCATGCCGATCAGCCCCCACGTCCGGGCAGGGCGCGGGGGCTGTCGCAACTTGCCTTCACTTACTCAAGCGGCGGCGCATCCGCGCCGCCGGGCGGCCCCAGCCGCCCCGGCCGGGCATGCGGCCTTGCGGCCGTTCCGGGCCGGGCGGCTGGCCGCCCACGGATGCAGGGCCGGTTGAAGGCGAAGGCGCCCAGGCCGTTCGCTGCCGCCGGGTGGCTGGGGTGGCCGGCCGAGGGAGGCTTTAGGCACCTTGCCGCGTCGGGGCCCGCGTCGGGCAAGGACGGGGGGCCACTCGGCCCAATTGCGGTCAGGCCCAAAAGCCCTGACCGAGTTCGCAGCAGCTTACGGCCCCCCGACCATGCCCGACCCCAACCCGGCAAGGACACCGCCCAAAGCCTCCCCCAACCGGCCACGCGTGCACCGACCCCGCCCACCGGGATCCGGTCAGGCCAGCTCGCGGCGGACGTACGAGGCCAGGCACAGCAGTTCCTCCAGGCTCAGCCAGCCCTCCGCGACACCCACCAGCCGGACCACCGGGCCACCGAGGGCATCGGTATCGGCGACCGCCCGCAGCTGCGCGCGTTTCACCCCGCATGCCGCGAGCAGCGCGTTCAACTCGTCCGCTTCCCGGCGCGCCACCCGCCACCCCGCCGCGTAGTCCACACCCGGCAGCCACACCCACGCGTCAGGGTCGAAGTCCGCCGCCGACTCCGCACAGAAGCCGTCATCCCCGTCCACAGTGCTTCAACTCCCTTGATCTATAACCGAACCGGCCATCCGTGCACAGACATGCCGAAGATCCCGATACCATCGGCACCGGGTTCCGACCCACCGGACCACCCCTGTCCCGCCAAGGTCGCGGGGTGGTCCGGCACGTCTTCAGTTGTCCCTGATCAAGTCAGGCCTACCGCGCGCTCCCTTCGTGGTCACAGCCGAAGATCCGACGGAACAACTCCGCCTCGGTCAGCCCCGCCAGCGGGTCATCAACTCCGGTCCTCTCCCGCCAGATCCTCCGCATCAGGTCCGCCCGAGAGCTGTCGAGGTACCCCGGCTCGGCACACCACTGCGCCACGTCGCGGTGCACGGCACGCCGCCCCGGAGAAAGGGCCCGCACCGGCCACGAAAACTGACCGTCCAGGAACCACCAGGTCAAGGCGCGGTCCCTCCAGACCCGCAGCCGCCGGATCACCGGGGCGCCTGGGGGTCGGCCGGGTGCAGCAGCACCATGTTCGGGACCAGGTCCACGAACGCCAGCGCCCGCACCTCTCCGTACATCACGAGCCGATGCCCGATCGACTGCACCGCCTCCGGCCCGAACAGCTCGTCGAAGTACTCCCGCTGCCCCGCATCCAGCGGCAGCGCCCGCAGCGAGCCGAGCAGCGCCGCCAACGCGTCTGACAGCTTGGAGAACTGCGCGGGCCCCGTGACCCCCCGGACCTCCACCACGACCGGGAACGGGTACGGCGCAGCCAACGGGGCCGTGCGCATGGTGTCGGTCACAGGAAGGACCGTCATGCCGGCACCTCCCCCGCACGGCGCGGGTGCTGCGCGTGGACACCGACCTTCCGACCGTTCACCACGATGTACCGCACCAACGCCTTCCGCAGCCCCGCACCGCAGTAGAAACACCGCGACGCCTCCACCCCGGGCACCCTCCCGCACCTCATCGAGCACCACCTTCCGGGCCCACCAAAGCCCAAACGATCTTCCCGATACCTTCCGGCCGGGGCATCCAGCCCCACTCCACAGACAAGGCCTCCACCAGGCACAACCCACGGCCCGAGTCGTCGTCCGGACCGGCGGACCGCCGGATCACCGGCCGCTCACCGCTCGCGTCATGCACCTCGATCCGCAGATGACCACTGACCAACTCGAACCGCACCGCGATGCGCCGCCCCTTGGGCACACGGGCGTGCACCACGGCGTTGGTCACCAGCTCCGAGAGCACGACCAGACCGCCGGCTACGAGTGCGCCCCGCTCCGGGACGCCGATGAGAAAGTCCCGCAGCAGCACGCGCGCCGCGTGGACCGACAGACGATGGCGCGAAAGCGTCGCCTCGAACGCGGATATCCCGGCAACCGACTTGTGGGCCTCCGCGTCGTCCTGGAGTTCTCCCGAGCTGATCACGTGCACCACCTCCCGATGCCCAATGGGGGCCGGGAACTGGACGCTCCGGCCCTGGACACCAGACTGCCGAGGGGGAATGCGGCGGACGTACCCAAGCTGATTACCCACTGTGGGTAAACTCACAGGTAATCAACTTCCTTGCGGCAGCGACTGATCAACAGCGGGGGCAGTGGTGACCGAGGCGCGCGTTCCGGACCGGCTCCCGCCGGATCTGCTCTCCAACCCGGAGATGATCACCGCATGCCGAAGGCGAGACTTCGCCGCAGTGTTCAGGCTGCTCAAGCTGGCCGGGATCTACCCGTCGCTCATCGCACGAGCCTGCGACATGACGCCGAGCCGAGTCGGCGAGGTCATGGCGGGCAAGCCCAAGATCGAGAAGATCGACCTCATCGAGCGAATCGCCGACGGCCTTCACATCCCGGGGCACATGCTCGGGCTGGCCTCTCGGCCCTGGGAACAGGAAGCACCTCCGCCACGGTCCCGCTCCCGGGTCCCGGAGCCGTCCAAGAGCCGACCGGGTCTCAACTCGCCGATCGACCATGAGTTCTTCGTCAGCCACCTCCGCAGCGCTATGCCCGGCCACTACAAGGCCGCGAATCTACTCGGCTCCCGCCACGCTCTCGACTCAGTGACCCGGCACCTCCAGCTACTTGACCGCCTTCAGCAGAACGCCGGGGGTCGCACCCGCGATCAACTCCTCACCATCGGCGCCCGCACAGCGGAGTTCCTGGGCTGGCTGAACCAGGATCTCGGGGACTTCGACCGGGCCTTGTACTGGTCGGACCGTGCCATGGAGTGGGCGCAGGAGTCCGGGGACGACGTCATGGCCGCCTACGTTCTCTTCCGGAAGAGCAACCAGGCCACCGCCCAACGCAACGCTCAGAAAGCCGTCAGTCTTGCCCGCGCTGCCCAGCGGTCGGCTGGCGCCACGCAGCGCATCCGTGCCCTGGCCGCTCAGCAGGAGGCCCAGGGCCACGCTCTCACGGGCAACCCGCGCTTCGCCCAGTCCAAGTTCGATGAGGCCCACGAGCTCGCTGCCGCACCAGACGACTCGCATGACGACGATGCGCTCGATCTGGCGTACTGCACGCCAACGTACATCGAGATGCAACGCGCGAACTGCCTGATCGAACTCGGCGACCCGCACACGGCCGTGGACATGTTCGAGGCGGAACTTCGGGTCCTGCCGCCTCTCTACCGCAACGACCAAGGGGTGTACCTCTCACGTCTGGCGCGCGCGTACGCGGTCTCCGGCGAGCCGGAGCAGGCCGCCGCCGCAGCCGACCGAGCCTTGTCGATCGCCATCGACACCGAGTCCGCGCGTGCAATGTCCGAGCTGTCCGCAGCGGGCAAGGCCCTTCAGAGGTGGAGCGCCGTACCCGAAGTAGCCACGTTCACAGGCCGTTTGACGCTGATGAGCAGTAAGGAACACTCTCGACCGCTGACGGCCTGATGAGAGAGGCTGAGCCCATGGACGCACTGATCACGGCCGCCACTTCCGCAGACGAACGCCAGCGCGGCGCGAAGATCGCCGTACTGCCGGTCGGAAGCTTCGAGCAACACGGCGATCACCTGCCGCTGACCACGGACACCGTGGTCGCCAGCCTGATCGCCCAGCGGATCGCCGCCGACTACGACTTGTTCCTACTGCCGCCCATCACGCTGTCCTGCTCCCACGAGCACGCCCACATGCCAGGCACCGTCAGCATCAGCGCCGCCACCCTCTACGCCGTGATCAACGACACATGGAAGTCACTCCAGGCGTCCGGCGTCCCCGGTCTGCTGATCGTGAACGGGCACGGCGGGAACTACGTCCTCTCCAACGTGGTCCAGGAGGCCAACACCGGGGGTCCGCGCGTCGCTCTGTTCCCCGTCCGCGAGGACTGGCACCAGGCCCGCGAGACCGCTGGGCTGGAGAGCACCGGCGCCGAGGACATGCACGGCGGCGAGTTGGAGGTGTCACTTCTCCTCCACGGCGCCCCCCATCTCATCCGCGAAGGCATTGAGCAGGACGACCACGACGCCCCGGAGCGCCCCCACCTCCTCACGCTGGGCATGGCCGGCTACACCCGGAACGGCATCATCGGCCGCCCATCGCTCGGTACGGCCGAGAAGGGCAAAGCCATCCTTGAGAGCCTGTCCAAGTCGGCCGCCGCACATCTGTCACTCATAGGGGGTAGCTGACAGCCGCCGGCCATCGCCCGAAGGCGGGCAGCACCCCACCGAGCACAAGAGCCCTCCCCGAGAGAATCGGGGAGGGCTCCATGTGTCGCCTCAAGGGGTCAGACCCACTCGATCGAGGACTCGATACCCGGGGCACTGCGGGCGGCGGGCAGAGGGGTCCTCTGGCCGCCTTGCCGAGCCTCCCCGGGGGTGGGGACGGGGCCGTCCTGGGCGCGCGCCAGGCCGAGCGCGCCCAGGACGAGCTCCCGCTCACCTTCGGGGAGGCTGTGAATTAAGTCACACAGCCCGCTAACCGTGTCACCCATGCTGTCGGCTACTTCTGCTGGTCAGAGCCGTTGACGACCGTCAGCGGAAGCATCTTCTTGCCCGTCGGGCCTGTTTGTACCCATGTCCCCATCTGGGGACACACCCCGCAGTCGAAGCACGGCGTCCAGCGGCAGTCGTCGACCTCGACCTCCTCCAGCGCGTCCTGCCAGTCCTCCCAGAGCCAGTCCTTGTCGAGGCCGCTGTCCAGGTGGTCCCAGGGCAGCACCTCCTCGTAGGTGCGCTCGCGGGTGGTGTACCAGTCGACGTCGACGCCGGTGCCGGCCAGGCCCTTGTCGGCACAGGCGATCCAGCGGTCGTACGAGAAGTACTCGCGCCAGCCGTCGAAGCGGCCGCCGTCCTCGTAGACCGCGCGGATGACCGCGCCGATGCGGCGGTCGCCGCGGGAGAGCAGGCCCTCGATGATGCCCGGCTTGCCGTCGTGGTAGCGGTAGCCGATGTTCTTGCCGTACTTGCGGTCGCCGCGGATCGAGTCGCGCAGCTTGGCCAGGCGGGCGTCGGTGGCTTCGGCGGACAGCTGCGGGGCCCACTGGAACGGGGTGTGCGGCTTGGGCACGAACCCGCCGATGGAGACGGTGCAGCGGATGTCGTTCTGGCCGGTGACCTCGCGGCCCTTCTGGATGACGTTCTTCGCCATCTCGCCGATCTGGAGCACGTCCTCGTCGGTCTCGGTCGGCAGGCCGCACATGAAGTACAGCTTCACCTGGCGCCAGCCGTTGCCGTAGGCGGTGGCGACGGTACGGATCAGGTCCTCCTCCGACACCATCTTGTTGATCACCTTGCGCATGCGCTCGCTGCCGCCCTCAGGGGCGAAGGTGAGGCCCGAGCGGCGCCCGTTGCGGGACAGCTCGTTGGCGAGGTCGATGTTGAAGGCGTCGACGCGGGTGGACGGCAGCGACAGGCCGATCTTGTCCTCGGTGTAGCGGTCCGCGAGGCCCTTGGCGATGTCGCCGATCTCGGTGTGGTCGGCGCTGGACAGCGACAGCAGGCCGACCTCCTCGAAGCCGGTGGCCTTCAACCCGCGCTCGACCATCTCGCCGATGCCGGTGATGCTTCGCTCCCGCACGGGGCGCGTGATCATGCCGGCCTGGCAGAAGCGGCAGCCGCGGGTGCAGCCGCGGAAGATCTCCACGGACATCCGCTCGTGCACCGTCTCGGCGAGCGGGACCAGCGGCTGCTTGGGGTACGGCCACTCGTCCAGGTCCATCACGGTGTGCTTGGACACCCGCCACGGCACGCCCGGGGCGTTCGGGACGACGCGGCCGATCCGGCCGTCGGCCAGGTACTCCACGTCGTAGAACTTGGGGACGTAGACCCCGCCGGTGCGGGCCAGGCGCAGCAGCACCTCGTCGCGCCCGCCCGGGCGGCCCTCGGCCTTCCAGGCGCGGACGACCTCGGTGATGTCGAGCACGGCCTGCTCGCCGTCGCCGACCACGGCGCAGTCGAGGAAGTCGGCGATCGGCTCCGGGTTGAAGGCCGCGTGACCGCCGGCGAGGACGATCGGGTCCTCGTCGGTGCGGTCCTTGGCCTCCAGCGGGATGCCGGCCAGGTCGAGCGCGGTCAGCATGTTGGTGTAGCCGAGCTCGGTGGAGAACGACAGGCCGAACACGTCGAAGGCCTTCACCGGGCGGTGGGCGTCGACGGTGAACTGGGGGACGCCGTGCTCGCGCATCAGCGCTTCCAGGTCCGGCCAGACGCTGTAGGTGCGCTCGGCGAGCACGCTCTCGCGCTCGTTCAGCACCTCGTAGAGGATCATGACGCCCTGGTTGGGCAGGCCGACCTCGTAGGCGTCGGGGTACATCAGTGCCCAGCGGACGTCGCAGGCGTCCCAGTCCTTGACGGTCGAGTTGAGCTCGCCGCCGACGTACTGGATCGGCTTCTGGACGTGCGGGAGGAGGGCCTCCAGGCGTGGGAAGACCGATTCGACAGTCATGTACTAGGAACCCTTACGACGTGATTCGGTGCCGCGAGTCGGCACGGGAGGGGTGACCCTCAAGGGTAGCCCAATCCGGGGATGGGGCCGTCTGCCCCGGAGCGCGGGCCCTCCGCGCTCCGGCGCGACCCGCCCGTCGGGCGCCCGCCCCGGCACGCGCAGTGCGCGCCCGCCGCCCGGCGCCGTCCGCCGTTGACACGCCCGAACGGCCCGTGCGCTACTGACAGGGCTCCGCCAAGAACCCCTGTGCCCCTTCCGGACAAGGGAGTTGGGTCGTACGCTCGGCCCTCGTCGGAGTTCCCCGGCGATGCCCTCTCCCACCCCTCACGCACGGCCTCGTCGGAGTTCCCCCGGCGATGCCCTCCCGCCCCTCACGCACGGCCCAGTCCACCCTCACCAGGCCCGTCCCGTGTCCGCCCGGCCGCCGTCCCCGGCCCGCGGTGCCCCGTCCCCCGCCCGCACTCCGTGCCCGGCGGCGCACCCGCGTGCCCGCGCCCCGGCGGCCGTACGAGCCGTACGACCGGCGCAAGGAGAACCATGACCGACACCGGTCGGCGGATCCGCCCCCTCCGGCCCCTCGACTCCCGGCCCGCCCGCTACCCCACGCCGGCCCAGGCCGAGTGCGCCGCCCGGCGGCTCGCCCTGCGCCACCCGGACCGCTGCCGGCTGCGCGAGGTGGGCCGTTCCCGGGCCGGACGCCCGCTGCTGCTGCTGTCCGTCGACCGCGGCCCGCGCACCGCGCTCGTGGTCGGCGGCCCGCACCCCAACGAGCCGATCGGCACGGCCGGGGCGGTGCGGCTGGCCGAGCTGCTGCTGGACCGCCCCGCCCGTCCCGGCCTCTCCTGGCACCTGCTGCTCTGCCTCGACCCGGACGGCGCCGCGCTCAACGCCGGCTGGCTGGACGGCCCGCTCACCATGAGCCGCCACTACGAGCACTTCTTCCGCCCCGCGTTCGAGGAGCAGCCCGAGCTGCTGCCCGCCCCCGGCTCCGGCCGTCCGCCGATGCCGGAGAGCGTGGCACTGACGGGCCTGATCGACGAGTTGCGCCCGTTCCTGCAGTGCTCGCTGCACGGGGTGGACTTCGGCGGGTCCTTCGTCCAGCTCACCGGTCCGGTTCCCGGCCTGTCCGAGCGTTTCGCCCGCTCCGCCGAGCGGGCCGGCCTCCCCCTGGACGTGGACTCCTACGACGCGATCGGCTGGGCCAGCCCGGCCCCCGGCACCTATCTGATGCCGGTCCCGGGCGGTTCCGGGGCTTCCTGGGCGCTGCCGGACGAGCCCGAGCTGTCGACCTGGTCGTACGCGGCCCGGCACGGTGCGGTCAGCGCCGTCCTGGAGGTCCCGATGTGGGCCGTGGACGCGGTCGGCGACGCCCGCCCGCACCCGGCGGGACCGCGGGCGCTCGCCTCCGCCGCCCGGGAGCTCACGGTGCGCGCAGAGGAGCTGACCGCCGTGCTGGCCCGGGTCCCCGTGCACGGCCACGAGGCGTACGGGCCGATGGTGCGCACCGCCGAGTTCAGTCTGGCGGTGGCCCCGCGGGTGGCCGAGGAGTGGCTGGACCGCTGGCGCCCCGGGCCGCTCTCGTCCTCGCGGGTGACCACGGCCGGGCTGGTGGCGGCCCGGCTGCCCTTGCGGGTGGCGTCGATCCTGCTGCGGCTGCTGGCGGACGCCCGCGGCCCGGGTGCGGAGGCCGCCCGCGAGCGCGCCCGTGCCGTCGTCGCGGACAGTCTGGACCGGCTGCGGCACCGGTTCGGTGCCCGTTGGGTGCCGGTGCAGGAGCAGCTGGCCCACCAGTCCCGTGCCGTGCTCACCGCCGCCGACTGCCTGCTCCAGCCGCGCTGACGCACCGCCGGCCGGGCGCCGGGGGAAGGGGCGCCGGGTCGGGCACGCGCAGGGGCCGGCCCGGGTTTCCCCGGACCGGCCCCTGCGCACACCCGCTCAGGCCGCTATCGGCCGCTGGCTCCGCACCGCCTGGAGCAGCCCGATCGCCATCCAGTTCGCGAACATCGAGGACCCTCCGTACGAGACGAACGGCAGCGGGATGCCGGCGACCGGCATGATGCCCAGGCACATCCCTATGTTCTCGAAGGCCTGGAAGGCCAGCCAGGCGATGATCCCGGCCGACACGATCGTGCCGTAGAGGTCGGTCGCCTGACGCGCGATCCGGCAGGCCCGCCAGAGCACCACGCCGACCAGCAGGATGATCGCCAGCGCCCCGACGAAGCCGAGTTCCTCGCCCGCGACGGTGAACACGAAGTCGGTCTGCTGCTCCGGCACGAACTGCCCGGTGGTCTGGGTCCCGTGGAACAGTCCCTTGCCGGTGAGCCCGCCCGACCCGATCGCGATCCGGGCCTGCGCGGTGTTGTAGCCGACGCCGTTCGGGTCCAGCTGCGGGTTGGCGAAGGCGGCGAAGCGGTCGATCTGGTACTTGCTCAGCAGCCCGAACTTCCAGATCGCCACGCATCCGGCGGCGCCCGTCACCAGCAGCCCGAGGACCCAGCGGTTCGCCGCGCCCGAGCCGAGCAGGATGCCGAGCACGATCGCGGCCATCACCATCACCGAGCCGGCGTCCGGCATCAGCAGCACTATGCACATCGGCAGGCCGGCCCAGACGAGACCGCGGAACACGGCCCGGTGCGAGGGGAACTCCCGCTCCCCCGCGTCCACCTGGTCGGACAGCACGACCGCCATCGCCAGCACGATCGCGAGCTTCGCGAACTCGGCGGGCTGGATCGAGAAGCCGCCGCCGAGCTGGATCCACGAGTGCGCGCCGTTGATGGTGGATCCCAGCGGGCTGAGTGTCGCCAGCAGCAGCAGGATCACGCCGACGTACAGGAACGGCACGATCGTGCGGAAGCGACGACTCCCTATCGCTATCACCACGGAGCACAGCACCAGCCCGACCACGAAGTTGGTCAGGTGCCGGTACAGGAAGTACTGCGGGTCCCCGTGGGTGAGCGAGTCGCGCCCCCGGGTGGCCGACCAGACCAGCAGCGAGCTGCCGGCCGAGAGGGCCAGCGCGGCCAGCAGCAGTATCCAGTCCAGCCGCCAGAGCGGGGAGTCCTTGGCGAGGGCCTTGGAGACCCCGCCGCGCTGCGGGGCCAGCCGCAGTTGCCGGTAGGAGCCGTAGGAGGTCATGCCCGTCCCCTTCCCGGGCTGCGGCCGGGTTCGAGCGCGGCGTCGGCCGCGGTGTACGACGCCGGGCGGTCGGTCGGAGGTGTCCGGTCGAGGAAGGCCGTCGCCGGCGCCGGGTCCGCCTGCGCCGCGTCCTGGAGCACCGGGACCAGCGCGGGCGCCTGGGCCGCGCCCGGCGTCTGGTCGACGGAGTACGCGGCCGGCTTGATGATCGCGGTGCCGTCCGGGTTGAACTTCGGCAGCTCGGCCTGCGGGGCGGGCAGCAGCGCCTTGGTGGTGTCGACGTTGCCCTTGTCGTCCACGCCGTACAGCGCCTGGTAGATCCGGCGGACGGAGTCACCCGAGCCGCCGGAGCCGGTGCCGCCCTGGCTGATCGTCATGATGATCGCGTAGTCCTTGCTGTACGTGGCCAGCCAGGAGGTGGTCTGCTTGCCCTCGACCTCGGCGGTGCCGGTCTTGGCGTGCAGCGCGATCTTGTCCTGCGGCCAGCCGGCCTGCGTGAACTTCCAGGCGGCGGTACCGCTCTTGACGACGCCCTCGGTGGCCTGGTTGATGTAGCTCAGCAGCTTCTGGTCACCGGGGAACTGGGCGTCCGCCTGCGGGGCGATCTCGCGGACGAGGTCCCCGCCCGGGCTTATCACCGCCTTGGCGATGGTCGGCCGGTAGAAGGTGCCGCCGTTGGCCAGCGCCGAGTAGATCCGGGCCATCTGGACCGGGGTGACGAGGGTGTCGCCCTGGCCGATCGCGAAGTTGACGGCGTCACCGGCGCGCATCTGGTAGCCGTCGACGCAGTTCTCCTTGGCGATCTGGTCGGAGAAGCTGTTGCCGCCCTTCTTCGCCTGGGCGCACCAGGCGTCCTTGTTGTTGTCGTAGAAGGACTGCTTCCACTGCCGGTCGGGCACCCGGCCGGTGACCTCGGACGGCAGGTCGATGCCGGTCTTGGCGCCGAGGCCGAACTCGTGGGCGGTCTTGAAGAACCAGTCGGCCGCGTCCTTCTTCGGCTTGATGCCGCCGTCCTTCACCCACTGGTCGTTCGCCAGGCCGTAGAAGACGGTGTCGCAGGAGACCTCCAGCGCCTTCTCCAGCGAGATGGAGCCGAAGCTCTCGCTCTCGAAGTTCTTGAACTCGCGCCCGCCGATGGTCATGCTCTTCGGGCACGGGTAGGTGCCGTCCAGCGAGTAGCCGGCCTGCACGGCGGCGGTGGTGGAGATGACCTTGAAGGTCGAGCCGGGGGCGGACTGACCCTGTATGGCGCGGTTCAGCAGCGGGAAGTTGGAGTCCTTGCTGGTCAGCGACTGGTAGTCCTTGCCGGTGATGCCGCCGACCCAGAGGTTCGGGTCGTAGGTGGGGGCGCTCGCCATCGCGATGATCCGCCCGGTGTGCACGTCCATCACCACGGCGGCGCCGGAGTCGGCCTCGTAGTTGCGGTTGGTGACCTTGTCGAAGGTGTTCCGGGCGTCGGCGATGGCCTGCGCGAGGTTGTCCTCGACCACCTTCTGCACCCGGGCGTCGATGCTGGTGACCAGGTTGTCGCCGGTCTGCGGGGCGACGGCGCCGGCGGTGCCGATCACCCGGCCGAGGTTGTCCACTTCCAGCTGGGTGATGCCGGCGGTGCCGCGCAGGTCGCGGTCGTACACCGACTCCAGGCCGGCCCGGCCGATCTGGTCGGCCGGCAGGTAGCGGTCCAGGCCGCTCTTGGCGGCGGTCTTGCTGACCTCCTCGTCGGTGACCGGCGAGAGGTAGCCGAGCACCTGGGCCATGTTGGCGCCCTCGACGCCGGTGTAGCGGCGTACGGCGGTGGGCTGCGCGGTGACCCCGGGGAAGTCCTCGCGGCGTTCCATCATCTGCATCGCCTGCTGGGTGGTCGCCTCCTTGGTGACCGGGATCGGCTGGTAGGGCGAGCCGTTCCAGCAGGGCTGCGGCGTCTTGGCGTCGCAGAGCCGGACCTTCTCCTGCACGTCCTTGGCGGGCATCCCGAGCACGTCGGCCAGCCGGGCCAGCACCGCCTTGCCGCCGTCCTTCTGCTGCAGCAGCGAGGTGCGGCTGACCGAGACCACCAGCCGGGTCTCGTTGCCGGCCAGCACCCGTCCGGAGGCGTCCAGGATCTCGCCGCGGACGGCCGGTTCGACCACTTCGCGGATGTGGTTGCCGGTCGCCTTGGCGGTGTACTCCTTGGCGTTGCGGATCTGCAGGTACCACAGCCGACCGCCGAGGGTGGCGAGCAGCGACAGCACCAGGATCTGCAGCACCACCAGACGGATCGTCACCCGCCGGGTGCGGCCGGTCTCGGGGATGTTGCTCACGTCTCGTGCGCTCCAGGGTGCGGGGAAGTCGGGAGGTCGGGGCCGGTCCGGTTACGGGCGGCGGGCGAAGCCGGGCACGCGCCGTTTCCGGTACGACGGGCCGGAGGAGACCTCGCGGGTGGTGCGGTAGCGGGCCAGCGAGCCCATGCCCGGGCCGCCCTGGTCGTCGTCGGCGGCGGCCACCGGGTCGCGCCCGAAGCGACGGCCGAGGAGCATCACCAGCGGCACCACGAACGGTGCCAGCAGCAGGTCGTACAGCAGGGCGCTGATCACCAGGCCACCGAGGCCGACGTGCCGGGCTGCGGTGTCGCCGACCAGCGCGCCGACCAGCGCGTACAGCAGGGTGGAGGCGACCGCGGCGACGCCCACCACCAGCAGCGAGCCGACGACCGAGCGCTGGCGGCCGTGGTCGGGCCGCAGCAGGCCGGCGGCGTAGCCCATCAGGCAGAGCACCAGCGCGTAGCGGCCGATCGCGTGGTCGGAGGGCGGCGCGAGGTCGGCGAGCAGGCCGGCCGCGAAGCCGACCAGGCAGCCGCCGGTGGGCCCGTAGACCATGGCCAGGCCGACCACGACGAGCAGCAGTATGTCCGGGGTGGCTCCCGGGAGCTGGAGCCGGCCGAAGACGCTGACCTGGAGGATCAGGCCGAGCAGGATCAGGCAGGCGGAGACGGGGATGCGGGCGAGGCGCATGGCTCAGTTCCCCCCAGTGGGCTTGGCGGGCGGGGCGGCGGGCGCGCCGGCCGGGGCCTGGCCCGGGGCGGGCGGCAGGACGGCGTCCCGCGGGTCGGCGCGCGGCGGCACGACCACCACGCCGACCAGGTCCAGCCGGGTGAACTGGACGAAGGGCTCGACCAGGACGGTCTTGGTCAGCTGGCCGGCATTGGCCTGGACCTCGGTGACCTTGCCGACCGGGACTCCGGGCACGAACGGGCGGCCGCTCTGCGAGCCGAAGGTGACCAGCCGGTCGCCGGCCTTGACCTGGGCCTTGCCGTTGAGCAGGGAGACCTTCATCGGGCTGTCGCCGCCACCGGAGGCGAAGCCGATCTCGCCGGTGCCCTCCAGGCGGGTGCCGGCCGAGAAGCCGGGGTCGGAGGCGAGCAGCACGGTGGCGGTGGTCGGGGCGACGGTGGTGACCCGGCCGACCAGGCCCTGACCGTTGATCACGGTCATGTCGCGGGTGAGGCCGTCGTCGCTGCCGGCGTCGACGGTGATGGTCCAGGAGAAGCCCTGGGCCGGGCCGATCGCGATGACCTGGGCGGCCTTGACGGTGTAGCCGCCGGCGCCGGCGGTGCGCAGCAGGTCGTCCAGCTGCTTGGTGCGCCCGGCGGCCATGTCGGAGGAGGCGAGCTTCTGCCGCAGTTCGGTGTTCTCGCGGGCGAGCTGGTCGGTGCGGCCGCTGTTGGTGGCGGCGTCCCGGAAGGCCCGGACGGTGTCGGCGACCGGGTCGACGACGGTGGCGGCACCGCGTTCGACGGGCCCGAGGACCCCGGCAGCCGCGTGCCGGGCGGGGCCGAGCGGGGAGTCCTCACCGCCCTTGATGTCCACGGTGATCAGCGCGAAGGCGACGGCCACCAGCAGGATGAGCAGCAGCCGGCTCTCTCGTGTGTCCCTCACGGTGGTGGTACTGCCCCTTCGTACCTGGCGGCCGCCCCGGGCCGTGGGGCCCGGGCGGCGGCCCGTTCAGTCGTGTCGGATGTGTGCTGTGGTGCTAACGGCGCGGCTGGGCGTCGAGTACCTGCTGGAGGGCCTCGAACTCCTCGACGCACTTGCCGGAGCCGAGCGCGACGGAGTCGAGCGGGTTCTCGGCGATGTGGATCGGCATGCCGGTCTCGCGGCGCAGCCGCTCGTCGAGGCCGCGCAGCAGGGCGCCACCGCCGGTGAGCACGATGCCGCGGTCCATGACGTCGCCGGCCAGCTCGGGCGGGCACTGGTCGAGGGTGGTCTTGACGGCGTCGATGATCGAGTTGACCGGCTCGTCGATGGCCTCGCGGACCTCGGCGGCGGAGATGACGACGGTCTTGGGCAGGCCGCTGACGAGGTCGCGGCCGCGGATCTCGGCGTGCTCGTCCTTCTCGCCCTCCAGGCCGAAGGCGCTGCCGATGCTCATCTTGATCTGCTCGGCGCTGCGCTCGCCGAGGAGGAGGGAGTACTCCTTCTTGATGTGCTGGACGATCGCGTTGTCCAGTTCGTCGCCGGCGACCCGGATGGACTGGGCAGTGACGATGCCGCCGAGGGAGATGACGGCGACCTCGGTGGTGCCGCCGCCGATGTCGACGACCATGTTGCCGGTGGCCTCGTGGACGGGCAGGCCGGCGCCGATGGCGGCGGCCATCGGCTCCTCGATGATGTGCACCTGGCGGGCGCCGGCCTGCGAGGAGGCCTCGATGACGGCGCGGCGCTCGACGCCGGTGATGCCGGAGGGCACGCAGACGACGACGCGCGGGCGGGCGAGGTAGCGGCGGCGGTGGATCTTGAGGATGAAGTACCGCAGCATGCGCTCGGTGATCTCGAAGTCGGCGATCACGCCGTCCTTGAGCGGGCGGATGGCGACGATGTTGCCCGGGGTGCGGCCGATCATCTTCTTGGCCTCGGCGCCGACGGCGAGGATGCCGCCGGTGTTGGTGTTCACCGCGACGACCGACGGCTCGTTCAGGACGATGCCCTTGCCCCTGACGTACACCAGCGTGTTGGCAGTTCCGAGGTCGATCGCCAAGTCGCGGCCGATGAACGACAGGTTGCTCGCCATGGGGTGTAGGTGCCTTCCCGGGCTCGGAGTTCATGGGGGGGGGTGGACGACTGCGTGCGCCCACGCTTGGGCGGAGACCAGCTGAGCTGCCTTACCGGGCCCTTGAGTCGCGTCCATCGTAGTCACGCTGCACGGTACGGACGTCGACGCGGGGCATACCGTCCATTGTCCGGAGCGTGATCGCTTCTCCCCGGATTGGGACGCCGTGTCGGGATGCCCAGTTCCCTATTTCACGATAAGAATGCCCCGGCCGGGCCAATGGTCCCGACCGGGGCAGTCCCGAGGTCCTCCGGGCGTGTCGCCCGGCCGGCTCAGGCGTGCGCCGGGAAGAAGATCTTGATCTCGCGCTCGGCGGACTCCGGGGAGTCGGAGGCGTGGATGAGGTTCTCGCGGGTGATCGTCGCGTAGTCGCCGCGGATGGTGCCGGCGCCGGCCTCCAGCGGGTTGGTGGCCCCGGCCAGCATGCGGATGCCCTTCACGACCTCCTCGCCCTCGACGATCAGCGCGAGCGAGGGGCCGGAGGTCATGAACTCCAGCAGCGGCTCGTAGAACGGGCGGCCGACGTGCTCCGCGTAGTGCTGCTCCAGCGTCGCCCGGTCGAAGGTGCGCAGCTCGATCGCGGCGAAGCGCCAGCCGGCCTTGCGCTCGATGCGGCTGATGATCTCGCCCGCCAGGCCGCGGCGGACGGCGTCGGGCTTGAGCAGGACGAGAGTGCGCTGGGACACGGTGCGTCTCCTGGGGATTCGGTTCGGCAGGCAGTCGGGTCGACGGGTGGGCCGACACGGCAGAGGTTACCTTGCGTACACGGCGTGTCGGTCGGCCGGTCCGGACCCCCGGTCCTGCCCCCGCGCGCCCGCCCGCGGGGGCACGGGGGCGGGGCCCTAGGCCCGGACGGCGGCCGCCTCGGTGGCGGCCGCGCGGGCCGCCTTGAAGGCGTCCACCTTGCGGCCGTAGTGCACCGAGCACCACCACAGGCCGGCGAAGACCACGCCGAGGCCGAACATGGTCGGCAGGACGAAGCCGCTGGCGATCAGGCCGATCTGCAGCGCCCAGCCGATCTGCACCGCGCCGGGGCGGTCGATCATGCCGCAGAGCGCGATGCACAGCGCCATCGCGATGCCGCTGACCGTCCAGATCTCCCCGCCGGAGACGTCCGAGAGCCGCATCGCGACCAGTGCCGCGAACATGATCAGCAGCGCTTCGCCGATCAGCGTCGAGGAACAGAGCGTCCTCATGTTCACTTCCTCCCGAGCAGCAGGCGGGCCTCGCCCACCGTGATGACCGAACCGGTGACCAGCACCCCGGCGCCACCGAGGTCGCCCTCCTCCTCGGCGAGGGTGACGGCGGCGGCGATGGCGTCGTCGAGGCGGGGCTCGACCTGGACGCGGTCCTCGCCGAAGACCTCGACGGCGAGGGCGGCGAGTTCGTCGACGTCCATCGCGCGGTGGGTGGAGTTCTGGGTGATGACGACCTCGGCCAGGATCGGCTCGAAGGCCTCCAGCACGCCGGCCACGTCCTTGTCGCCGGAGGTGCCGATCACGCCGACGAGCCGGGTGAAGCCGAAGGACTCGGTGAGGGCCGCGACGGTGGCGCGGGCGCCGTGCGGGTTGTGTGCGGCGTCCAGGACGATCGTGGGGCTGCGGCGGACGACCTCCAGGCGGCCGGGCGAGGAGACGCCGGAGAAGGCCTGGCGGATCTTGTCGACGTCGAGCTGCCCGCCGCGGGCGCCGCCGACGCCGAAGAAGGCCTCGACCGCGGCCAGGGCGAGCGCCGCGTTGTGCGCCTGGTACTCGCCGTGCAGCGGGATGAAGACGTCCTCGTACTCCTCGCCGCCGAGTCCGCGCAGCGTCACCAGCTGGCCGCCGACGGCGAGTTCGCGGCGGATCACGCCGAACTCCATGCCCTCGCGGGCGACCGTGGCGTCCACCTCGACGGCGCGGCGCAGGATGACCTGGGCGGCGTCCAGCTGCTGCTGGGCGACGACGGCGACGGCGTCGGGCTTGATGATCCCGGACTTCTCGACGGCGATCTCGCCGGTGGTCCCGCCGAGCTTGTCGGTGTGGTCGAGGCCGATCGGGGTGATCACGGCGACGGCGGCGTCGATGACGTTGGTGGCGTCCCAGGAGCCGCCCATGCCGACCTCGACGACGGCGACGTCGACCGGGGCGTCGGCGAAGGCGGCGTAGGCCATGCCGGTCAGCACCTCGAAGAAGGACATCGGCACCGGCTGCGCCGAGTCGACCATCTGCACGTAGGGCTCGATGTCGCGGTAGACCTCGACGAAGCGCTCGGGGGCGATCGGGGCGCCGTCCAGGCTGATCCGCTCGGTGACGGATTCGACGTGCGGGCTGGTGTAGCGGCCGGTGCGCAGCTCGAAGCTGTTGAGCAGCTGCTCGATCATCCGGGCGGTGGAGGTCTTGCCGTTGGTGCCGGTGATGTGGATGGAGGGGAAGGACCGCTGGGGCTGGCCCAGGATGTCCATCAGCGCCTCGATCCGGTCGAGCGAGGGCTCCAGCTTGTTCTCCGGCCAGCGCTTGGAGAGTTCGGCCTCGACGTCGCGCAGGGCGTCGCCGGTGCCGCCGTCGGCGGGGCGGATGGTGTACGGGTTCGGGTCGGCCTTGTCGCTCACGACCACAGTCTACGGAGCGGTGGCGGGGCGTCCTCACAGGGTGAGGGGCGGGGTGAGAACGGCCACTTTGTCCGACCTTCACCGCTACGAGCCAGTTTGATCCCTTTACTATTCATTTAGCGAATCCAAGCCGCAACGAAGCAGCAATTCGCAGCCGACAGGAGCCGCCAGCCTTTGATCACGAGGAGCACTGCGCCATGCCCGACGCCCTGCACGACTGGATCACGCTTCGACAGGACGCCGTCGTCCGGGTCGCCGGACTGATCTCCCTGGCCCTCGTGGGCTACATGGCGCTCGTCTTCGGACGCTTCCTCGTGTACTGGGCCGGCTCCCGCCACGCCTTCCGGCACAACCGGCCCGCCGAACCCGGCGACCCGGCCGCCTTCCAGTGGCACCTGGTCATCCCGTGCCGCGACGAGGAGGCGGTGGTCACCCAGACCCTGGACGGCCTGCGCGCCTCCGCGCCCGAGGCCCACCTGTGGGTGATCGACGACGACAGCGAGGACGCCACCCGCGAACTCGTGCTCGCCGCCGCCGCCCGCGACCCGCGCGTCCACCTCGTCCGGCGCCGCCGCCCGCACGCCCGGATCGGCAAGGGCGCCGCCCTCAACGCCGCCTACCGGGAGATCTCCGCCTGGCTGCCCGGGGACACCGACCGCTCCCGCGTGGTGATCGGCGTGGTCGACGCCGACGGCCGGCTCGACCCCGGCACCCTCGCCCGGGTCTGCAACGACAAGGCCCTCGGCCGCCCGGACACCGGCGCCGTCCAGATCGGCGTCCGGATGCGCAACGCCGACGACGAGCTCCCGCTGCCCGGGCGCGGCCGGGCCGCCAACGCCGCCGCCCGCGCGCTCGTACGGATGCAGGACGTCGAGTTCCAGGCCAACAACGCGGGCATGCAGCTGCTGCGCCGCCGCACCGGCAGCGTCGGCCTCGGCGGCAACGGCCAGTTCGTCCGACTCACCGCCCTCGACTCGCTCACCGCCGAGGAGGGCCGGGCCGGCCGCCCATGGCCCGAGCGCGCGCTGCTGGAGGACTACGAGTCCGGGCTGGAACTGCGCCTGGCCGGCTGGCGACTCACCCACGTCACCGAGACCCAGGTCTCCCAGGAGGGCCTGGTCTCGCTGCGCCGCTTCCTCACCCAGCGCACCCGCTGGGCCCAGGGCAACATGCAGTGCCTGCGCTACACCGGCCGGGTGCTGCGCTCCCCGCACTACACGTGGTCCGGCAAGGCCGAGGTGATGTACACCTTCCTGCAGCCCGTGGTCTGCGTACTGCTGGTCCTGCTGTTCCCGCTCTCGCTCGGGATCACCGCCGCCGGGCTGGTGCTCTTCCCCGCCGAGACCGCCGACTTCCAGCTCCGCTACGGGCCGTGGATGCTGCTGGTCCTCGTGCTGGCCACACTGCCGATGGTGTTCTGGGGCCTCGCCTACCGCAGGACCGTCCACCCCGACCGGGGCCGGCTCACCGGGCTGCTCTGGGGCGTCCTGGTCTGGCTCTACGCCTACCACCTCTTCGTGGTCGCCGCCCGGGCCGCCGTCCGGCTGCTGCTCGGACGCAACGGCTGGGCCAAGACCCGCCGCAACGCCGAGAAGGTCGCCCTCGGCGCCCCCACCGCGCTCGAATCCTGAGCCGCCCCGCCCCCACGCCTCCTCCCCGCCCCCGGAGCCTCCCGCATGAGCACCTGCCTGCCCCCGTCCAGCGTCGCCGTGGTCCTCGGCACCCGCCCCGAGCTGGTCAAGCTCGCCCCGCTGATCCACGAGCTCGGCGACGCCACCCGGCTGGTGCACACCGGCCAGCACTGGGACGAGGCGATGTCCGGCCGCTTCCTGCGCGACCTGGACCTGCCCCGGCCCGAGCTGCTCACCGGCGTCGGCGGCCGCCCCCGGGCCGGCCAGATCGCGCAGTCCCTGGGCCAGCTGGACGCCGCCTTCGCCGAGGACCGGCCCGTCGCCGTGATCGTCCAGGGCGACACCAACGCCACCCTCGCCGGCGCGCTGGCCGCCAACGCCCGGGAGATCCCGCTGGTCCACGTCGAGGCCGGGCTGCGCAGCTTCGACCGGGCGATGCCCGAGGAGCACAACCGGGTGATGGTCGACCACGTCTCGGACCTGCTCTGCGCCGCCACCACGGACAACGTCGCCAACCTGCGCGCGGAGTCCCTGGCCGAGGACCGGATCCGGCTGACCGGCAACACCGTCGTCGAGGTGGTCCGCCGCCGGCTGCCGGACGCGGCCACCCGTGCCGCGCTGCTCGCCGAGCTCGGGCTGCGGCCGGACGGGTACGTGCTGGCCACCGTGCACCGCCCGGAGAACACCGACACCGCCGAGGCACTCGGCTCCGTGCTCGCCGAGCTGGACCGGATCGCCCGGGCCGGCACCCCGGTGCTGTTCCCGATGCACCCGCGCACCCGGGCCGCCGTCGAGCGCTTCGGCCTGGACGGCCTGCTGCAGCGCCTCACCGTGACCGGCCCGGTCGGCTACGCCGACTTCCTGGGGCTGGCGGGCCACGCGGCGCTGCTGGTCTCCGACTCCGGCGGCGTGCAGGAGGAGTGCACCGTGCTCGGCCGCCCCCTGCTGGTGGTGCGCCGCTCCACCGAGCGTCCGGAAGCGGTGGAGGCCGGCTTCGCCGCGCTGGTGGGGCCCGGTGAGGAGCTGGGCGAGCTGGCCCGCGACTGGCTCTCCGACACCCCCGAGCGCCTCACCCGGCTGGCGGCCACCCCCAGCCCGTACGGCGACGGCCTGGCTTCGGCCCGGATCGCCGCGCTGTCCGCCGCGCTCGCCGAAACCGCCGGGGTCCAGGCTCCGGCACTGGCGGCCTGAGGCCGGGCCGGACGGGCCTGGCGCCCTCCTGACAGTCGAATTGGCCTACTCCATCTTTTGAGGCAAGTCCCCTTTCCCGAAAGGGACTTGAGTCGTCGGCGGCTCCCAAGCGCACCATCGACACCCCGTACGGCGCCGGCGGCACCGCCCGCAACACCCGGCCGCCCTGCGGCGGCTGGACCCGGCTGAGCACCGGCTTCACCGCCGGCCCCACCACCACCGGCGTCACCGACGCACTGGACTGCCCGGCGGCCGGCACCGACTGCGGCAGCTACCGGCCGGACACCACCTGGCCGGGCATCGGCGGGGCGATGACCTGGTCCACCGACTGGGACGCCGAGGCCGGCAACCCCGCCGCCGCCACCATCGGCGCCCACCCGCAGACCATGCCGTAGGCGCGGTGCCGCCCGCCGTGAGTTCGGCGGGCGGCCTGCCGCGGGCCCGGGCTCAGACCCCGGCCCGGGCCTCCGGCAGGTGCGCGGCGCCTCCGTGCCGACGGCGCAACTCGGCCGTGATCTCGCCCAGTTCGCCCTCGGGTAGCAGCGGCAGCATCATCGCGACGCCCTGCAGCAGACCGCCCAGCAGGAAGGTGGTGTCGGCCGTCGAGGCGACCAGGCCGCGGACCTCGGCCACCTCGCCGGCCGCCACCGCTTCGATCAGCCGGGCCGCGTCGGCGCTCTCCTCGTCCACCGCGACGGCGCCGGTGTCGGCGGGTGCCCGCCGGGCCATCGCCCGCAGCACCCGGTCGCCGACCTCGGGGGCGTACGCCTTGCGGACGGCCTCGGCGGCGATCCAGGCGAGCAGGGTGGTCACCTCGCGCTCGGCCCGCTCGGCGAACAGCACCTCCAGCTCGTGGTCGAACGCGAGCTGGTTCCCGTGCCGGAAGGCGAGCAACAGGGTCGCCGCCCTGGCCTTGGCCTCCTCGACCGCCTCGGCAGGCAGTTCGTCGGCCAACTCCTCGGTCACCACCACGCCGTGCCCTCCCGTCCGTCACCCATCAGGAACACCCCGCGGAACGCTCAGCAGAAACGCCCTTCGGAAACTCCGTGCACACCGTACACATCCCACCTGCAAACTTCCGCGAACGCGCGCGGGCAAGACCGGAATCAATTCGCTCGGAATAGGACCTCACCCGGTCCAGGATGAATATTCGCCGGAAGGGAGCAATGTTTCTGCGCTATTAGGCGTAACGAAAGCCGCCCCGCGGCGGAACCCGACGCCTGCACCGCGAAACGCCGAGGGGCCGCACCCCGCGCGTCGCGGAGTGCGGCCCCTCACGGACCGGTGCGGGCTCAGCCCTGCGGCAGCGCCGCGAGCTGGGCGGTGAGCCGGGCGATGTCGGCCTCGGCGGCCTCCTGACGGACCTTGATCTTGGCGACCACCTCGTCCGGCGCCTTGGCGAGGAACGCCTCGTTGCCGAGCTTGGCGGTGGTCTGCGCCTTCTCCTTCTCCGCGGCCGCGAGGTCCTTGGCGAGGCGCTTGCGCTCCGCCGCGACGTCGATGGTTCCGGACAGGTCCAGCGCGACGGTGGCACCGGCCACCGGCAGCGAGGCGGTGGCCGAGAAGCCCTCCTCGGGGACGGTCAGCCGCAGCAGCGAGCGGATCGCGTCCTCGTGGGCCTCCAGCGCGGTACCGGCCAGCTCCAGCTTCGCCGGGACGCGCTGGCCCGGCTTGAGGCCCTGGTCCGTGCGGAAGCGGCGGACCTCTGTCACGACCTGCTGCAGCGTGGCGATCTCCGCCTCGGCCGCGGCGTCGCGGAAACCGCTGTCCTGCGGCCAGTCGGCGATGACGACCGACTCGGCGCCGGTGAGCGTGGTCCACAGCGTCTCGGTGACGAAGGGGACGATCGGGTGCAGCAGGCGCAGCGTCACGTCCAGGACCTCGCCGAGCACCCGGCGCGCGGCGTCGGCCTGCGGCCCGCCCTTGGCCAGGGTGGTCTTGGAGAGCTCGACGTACCAGTCGAAGACCTCGTCCCAGGCGAAGTGGTACAGCGCCTCGGAGAGCTTGGAGAACTGGTAGTCCTCGTACAGCCCGTCCACCTCGGCGACGGTGCTGTTGAGGCGCGACAGGATCCAGCGGTCGCTCGCGGTCAGCTCCTCCGGCGCGGGCAGCGGGCCCTCGACGGTGGCGCCGTTCATCAGCGCGAAGCGGGTGGCGTTCCAGATCTTGTTGGCGAAGTTGCGGGCCGCCTGGACCCAGTCCTCGCCGATCGGCACGTCGACGCCCGGGTTGGCACCGCGCGCCAGCGTGAAGCGCAGTGCGTCGGAGCCGTACTTGTCCATCCAGTCCAGCGGGTTGACCACGTTGCCGAAGGACTTCGACATCTTCTTGCCGTTCTGGTCACGGACCATGCCGTGCAGCGCGATGGTGTGGAACGGCGGGGTGCCGTCCATCGCGTAGAGGCCGAACATCATCATTCGGGCGACCCAGAAGAACAGGATGTCGTAGCCGGTGACCAGGACGGAGTTCGGGTAGAACTTCGCGAGGCTGTCGGTCTGCTCCGGCCAGCCGAGCGTGGAGAACGGCCACAGGCCGGAGGAGAACCAGGTGTCCAGGACGTCGGTGTCCTGGTGCCAGCCCTCGCCGCTCGGCGGCTGCTCGTCCGGGCCGACGCAGACGACCTCGCCGTTCGGGCCGTACCAGACCGGGATGCGGTGGCCCCACCACAGCTGGCGCGAGATGCACCAGTCGTGCAGGTTGTCGACCCAGTCGAAGTACCGCTTCTCCATCTCCTGCGGGTGGATCTTGACCTTGCCGTCGCGGACCGCGTCACCGGCGGCCTGGGCGAGCGGGCCGACCTTGACCCACCACTGCATGGACAGCCGCGGCTCGATGGTGGTCTTGCAGCGCGAGCAGTGGCCCACCGAGTGGCTGTACGGGCGCTTCTCGGCGACGATCCGGCCCTCGGCGCGCAGCGCGGCGACGATCGCCGAGCGGGCCTCCAGGCGGTCCAGGCCGAGGAAGGGGCCGTGCACGGTGATGACGGCGTGCTCGTCCATGACGGCGATGTTCGGCAGGTCGTGCCGCTGGCCGATCTCGAAGTCGTTCGGGTCGTGCGCGGGCGTCACCTTGACGGCTCCGGTGCCGAACTCCGGGTCGACGTGGGCGTCGGCGACGATCGGGATCCGGCGGCCGGTCAGCGGCAGCTCGATCTCGGTGCCGACCATGTGCTTGTACCGCTCGTCCTCCGGGTGGACGGCGACCGCGGTGTCGCCCAGCATCGTCTCGGCACGCGTGGTGGCGACGACGATGGAGTTCTCGCCCTCGCCGTAGCGGATCGAGACCAGCTCGCCGTCGTCGTCCTGGTACTCCACCTCGATGTCCGAGATGGCGGTCAGGCAGCGCGGGCACCAGTTGATGATGCGCTCGGCGCGGTAGATCAGCTCGTCGTCGAAGAGCTTCTTGAAGATGGTCTGGACGGCCTGGGACAGGCCCTCGTCCATGGTGAACCGCTCGCGGGACCAGTCGACGCCGTCACCGAGGCGGCGCATCTGGCCGGAGATCTGGCCGCCGGACTCCGCCTTCCACTTCCAGACGCGCTCGACGAAGGCCTCGCGGCCCAGGTCGTGGCGGGACTTGCCCTCCTTGGCGAGCTCACGCTCGACCACGTTCTGGGTGGCGATGCCGGCGTGGTCCATGCCGGGCTGCCACAGGGCCTCGTAGCCCTGCATGCGCTTGCGGCGGACCAGGGCGTCGATCAGCGTGTGCTCGAAGGCGTGGCCCAGGTGCAGGCTGCCGGTCACGTTCGGCGGGGGGATGACGATGGTGAACGGCGGCTTGTCGCTCTTCGCGTCGGCGCTGAAGTACCCACGCTCGACCCAGCGCTCGTACAGCTCGCCCTCTACGTCCGCGGGGGTGTAGGTCGTCGGGAGGGTGGCTGCTTCGTCCCCGGCGGAGGTGCTCACGGGGCGCTGGTTCGTCGTGTCGGTCACGACGCACAGTTTACGTAACCGGGGGGCGGGTCACGAACGGCTTTCGGTCCGTGGACCCGCCGCGCCCGGACGGGCCCCGGAAGGGCCCCGTGCGGTAGCGTGCCCGGGCACTCGTCCGGTCGACCGGACGTGCACGGAAAACTCCACACCAGACAGGCCGCGGGTGCGGCGGGGGAGCACAGAGCAGATGTACGGCCAGGGACAGCAGTATCCGCAGGGACAGCCGCAGCCGCAGCCCTACGGGGGCCAGCCGCAGTACGGCCAGCCGCCGCAGCCGGCCTACGGCGCGCCGCAGCCGCAGCCGCAGCCGCAGTACGGTTACCCGCCGCAGCAGCCCTACGGCGCGCCCCAGCAGCCGTACGGCGCGCCGCCGCAGGCGCCGTACGGTCAGCCGGGCTACCCGGTGGCGCCGCCGCCGAAGGGCAAGGGCGGCCTGGTCATCGGTCTGGTGATCGGCGCGCTGGTGCTGGGCGGCGGCGGCTTCGCCGCCTGGAAGTTCCTCGGCGGCAGCGACCAGGGCGGCAAGTACAAGATCACCGCCCCGCAGACGCTGGCCGACGGCTACGTCCAGAAGTCGGCGAAGGAGCAGGCCGCCGACATGAGCAAGCCCGAGGCGTCCAAGCTCGGCACGGATCTCCACGTCCTGGTGGCCAGTTACAGCAAGGGCTCGGACGCGATGGACACCTTCTCGGTGATCGGCGTCTACGGCGACCTCAACGACCCCGGGCAGATCATCGAGGACTCCAAGAAGGACAGCGGCGGCCTGTCCTTGACGATGACCGACTTCCCGGCGCAGGACGCCAACAACTCCGCGGCGAAGCTCTCCTGCGGCACGTCGACCATGCTCGGCAAGCCCGGCCCGACGATCTGCGTGTGGGCGGACAAGTCCACCACCGGCCGGGTCTCCTTCACCAAGGTCAGCCTGAGCGGCGGCAGCGGCCAGGCGCTCACCGCGGACCAGGCGGCCGCCAAGACCCGGACGATCCGCGACGCCATGGTCGTCGCCAAGTAGCACCGGGGATCACCCGCCGTCACGCGCAGGGGCCCCGCACC
>NZ_JBHWCL010000113.1:0-31949 GCF_042735125.1 Kitasatospora sp. NPDC059599
ATGCCGAGCAGCATGGCGGCCTCGTGCAGCGCGAACTGCCGCCCGATGCAGGCGCGTTCGCCGGTGCCGAAGGGCTTGAAGGCGTGCGGGGAGCGGGCCGCCTCGACGTCCGGGTCGAACCGGGCCGGGTCGAACAGCTCCGGGTTGTCGCCCCAGCAGGGGTCGCGGTGCAGCATCGGGACCACGACCTGCACGGTCTGCCCGGCGCGCAGCGGGATCCGGCCGCCCAGCCGAGTGTCCTCGTGCGCCTCCCGGCTGAACAGCGGCGCCGTCGGCCACAGCCGTAGCGCCTCGTTGAGCACCTGCCGGGTGTACTTCAGCCGCCCGACGTCCTCGTAGGAAGGCTCCGGGTCGGCCTGGTCGCCCCAGAGCGCGTCCACCTCCCGCTGCACCTCCCGGAGCACGGCCGGGTTCTTGACGAGGTGGTACAGCGCGAAGGACAGCGCGCCCGAGGTGGTCTCGTGGCCGGCGATCAGGAAGGTGATGACCTGGTTGCGGATGTTCTCGGCGTCCAGCCGGGAGCCGTCACCGGGGTGCACCGCGTCGAGCATCAGACCGAGCAGGTCCTCGGCGGGGCCCCGGGCGTCCTCGCCCGCGCGGGCGGCGATCACCTCGTCCACCACGGCGGCCAGGTAGTCGGCGTCCCGCCGGAACTCCGCGTCGCGCGCGCTGTGGTCGAGCGCCGGGTCGCGGGTGATCCTGGTCATCGCCCATCCCAGGCAGCGCACCATGGCGTCCACGAACGGGTGCGGCTCGTCCCCCTCGAAAGAGCCGAAGTCGAAGCCGAACCCGGCCAGCCCGATGGTGTCCAGGGTCATCCGGGTCATGTCGCCGGGCACGTCCACCGGCAGCCCGGCGCGCTCACGGCGGTCCCAGGAGTCCACCAGCCGGCGGGCGACCTTCAGCATCACCGGGTGGTACGTGCGCATCGACCCGAGCGCGAACGCCGGCATCAGGATGTCGTGCGCCCGGGCCCAGTTGGGCTCCTCGTTGTAGGCGGTGAACAGGCCGTCCCCGGTGAACTCGCGGACGTTCAGCAGCCCGGGACCGATCGCCTTGGCGAACCGCCGATCGTCGGCCAGCTCGGCAGCCAGCTCCAGGCTGCCGACCATCAGGGTGTCCCGGCCGTGCAGCCGCTGGACGAAGACCTGGCCGTGCTCCCGGATCAGGTCCATGGTCCGCAGCACCGGGACGGCGACGGGCGGCGCCGACGAGAGGTCCACCACGGGAACGCCCCAGTCCTGGGTCACGCTCCCGGGTGCGGTCCCGGGCATCGCCGGAGCCGTCGTCGGTGATGCGGGAACGGTCGTCGGTGATGCGGGAATCGTCTCGGTCATCGGTCAGTCGCCTTCCGTGGCAGAAAAGTTGTCGGCCCTTCGACTCGGGACGGCCCATGACCGGGAACACCGCTCGCGCTCCCGTCACGCGCCCGTCCCGAGGGCCTTGGAGCAGGACCTCGCCCCGCCGGACGACCCGGCGGGGCGAGTGATCGGCACGGTGCGCGCCGTCGAGCCGCGGTGCGGGCGGCCGGGGCGGCCCGGGTGTCAGGCCAGCCGGGCGGAGGCCAGGGTGATCGGAACGCCGCCGAGCGCCTGGCTGACGGGGCAGTTCTGCTTGGCTTCCTCGGCCGCCGCCGCGAAGTCCTCCGCCGACAGACCCGGCACCGAGCCGCGCACGGTCAGGACGATGCCGGTGATCCCGACGCCCGGCTCGAAGGTCGCCTCGGCCTGTGCCTCCAGCGACTCCGGCGCCGTTCCGGCCTCGGTCAGCCCGTGCGAGAGGGCCATGCAGTAGCACGAGGCGTGCGCCGCCGCGATGAGCTCCTCGGGGCTGGTGATCCCGTTCGGCTGCACCGCACGGGCCGGCCACGACACCGGGTAGGAGCCGGCGCCGGAGGAGACAAGTGCCACCTCGCCCGCCCCTTCGATCAGCGACCCCTTCCACACGGTGGACGCGGTACGAGTGGTGGCCATGGCTTTCCTCCAAGGGTGGTGACGGTTCGACATCCGCGGCATGCCGCGCCACGCCGGTACGGCCGATCCCGAGCCCGCTCGGCGGGGCGAGACGGGGTGGCCCGGGCAAGGGCAGAAGGCGTGGGGCGGCTCCCCGGCACTGTGCTGTGCGCACGCTCCAGCCGGGCCGCGACAGTGATCACAGCAGAACCACAGGGCCGCGGGCCAGCGAAAACGGCCGATCGCCGAATCACTTCGGGCCCCCCTGCCCGCCCCTTCGGTCCGCACCGCAGCAGTGTGCGGGGACTTACGGGGCCGGCGCAGGGTGTGGGCGCAGCACCGCTGGATCCGCTGCGGTCGGACACGGAGGAGGGAGTCGGCGAGCCGGGCCGCAGGTGGGCGTCGGCGACCCCACACCGACCCGACCGCTCCTCCTGCTCGCCGCAGCGGTTCAGCGCCGCAGTAAACGGTGTGCCGGAGGCGATGCGCGCGGAGTCGGAGCACCGGACGCGGCTCGGCGGCCTGAACCGAACCGTCAGCGGGGGCGGCCTGCGGGTGGAGCCGTACTCGACGGTTCAGGGCAGTCGTCGGAGGCCGACCTTCACTCGGCGAAGCGGGCGTGGCTGCCCCGGGCGCGGAGGGTCTTCGGGTGGTCGGTGCCCAGGACCCGGGCGTGGTCGGCGACCACCGTCTCGAGCAGCCGGGCGGCCTCGGCCGGATCGCCGGCCTTCCCGAGGTAGCAGGCGTGGTCCTCGCGGGCGTTGAGGGTGCTGGGGTGGTCGGCGCCCTGCACCCGGACACGGTCGGCGACCACGGCATCGAGCAGCCGGGCGGCCTCGGCCGGATCGCCGCCGTCCCCCAGGTAGCAGGCCCGGTTGTGGCGGGCGTTGAGGGTGTCGGGGTGGTCGGCGCCCAGCAGCCGGGTGCTGTCCTCGACCAGCGCGTCGAGCAACCGGACGGCCTCCGCCGGATCGCCGCCCTCCCCCAGGTTGCGGGCGTGGTTGTGGCGGGCGTGGAGGGTGCTGGGGTGGTCGGCGCCCAGCAGCCGGGTACGGTCCCTGGCCAGCTCGCCGAACAGCCGGGCCGCCTCCGCCCGTTCGCCGGCCTCTCCCAGGCAGTGGCCGTGGCTGTGGCGGGCGTTGAGGGTGTGGGGGTGGTCGGCGCCCTGCACCCGGACACGGTCGGCGATCACGGCCTCCAGTAGCCGGCGCGCCTCCGCCCACTCACCGGCCTCCCCTACGGCGTCGGCGTGGTTGTGGCGGGCCTGGAGGGTGTCGGGGTGGTCGGCGCCCTGGAGCCGGGTGCGGTCCTCGGCCAGCTCGCCGAACAGCCGGGCGGCCTCCGTCGGGTCGCCGGCCTCTCCTACGAAGTAGGCGTGGTTGTGGCGGGCGTGCAGGGTGCTGAGGTGGTCGGCGCCCAGCAACCGGGTGTCGTCCGTGACCACCGCATCGAGTAGCCGGGCGGCCTCTGCCGGGTCGCCGGCCTCTCCTACGAAGTAGGCGTGGCTGTGGCGGACGTTGAGGGTGTCGGGATGGTCCGAGCCCGGCACCCGGACACGGTCCGCGACCACGGCATCGAGTAGCCGGGCTGCCTTCGCCCGCTCCCCGGCCTCCCCCAGGAACTGGGCGTGGGCGATACGGGCGTGGAGGGTGTCGGGGTGGTCGGCGCCCTGGAGCCCGGCGCGGTCCTCGGTCAGCTCGGCGAACAGCCGGGCTGCCTCCGCGAACCCTCCACCGTTCCCCAGGTTGCGGGCATGGTGGTGGCGGGTGTCGAGGGTGTCGGGGTGGTCGGCGCCCTGGAGCCGGGTACGGTCCTCGGTCAGTTCGGCGAACAGCCGGGCTGCCTCCGCCCACCTCCCACCATCCCCCAGGAACTGGGCGTGGTTGCCTCGGGTGCGGAGGGTGTCGGGGTGGTCGGCGCCCTGGACCCGGGCGCGGTCCCTGGCCAGTTCGGCGAACAGCCGGGCTGCCTGCGCCCACTTCCCGGTCTCTCCCAGGTTGTGGGCGTGGTTGCCCCGGGTGTCGAGGGTGTCGGGGTGGTCGGCGCCCTGGACCCGGGCGCGGTCCCTGGCCAGTTCGGCGAACAGCCGGGCCGCCTCGGCCCGCTCCCCACCCTCTCCCAGGTTGTGGGCGTGGTTGCCCCGGGTGCGGAGGGTGTCGGGGTGGTCGGCGCCCTGGACCCGGGCGCGGTCCCTGGCCAGTTCGGCGAACAGCCGGGCTGCCTCCGCCCGGTCCCCATCCTTCCCCAGGAAGTAGGCGTGGCTGCCCCGGGTGCGGAGGGTGTCGAGGTGGTCGGCGCCCTGGAGCCGGGCGCGGTCCTCGGCCAGCGCAGCGAACACCTGGGCTGCCTGCACCCACTTCCCGCTCTCCCCGAGGAAGTAGCCGTGGTTGTGGCGGGCGTCGAGGGTGTCGGGGTGGTCGGCGCCCTGGAGCCGGGCGCGGTCCTTGGCCAGCTCGCCGAACTGGTGGGCCGCCGCCGCCCAGTGCCCGCTCTTCCCCGTGCTGTGGGCATGGCTGGTGCGGGTGGCGAGGAACTGGGGGCCCGGTGTCGTCCGGGAACGGGCTTTGAGGACCCTGGCGAACAGTTGAGTGGCTCCTTGCCACCGCCGGACGGCAGGTTCGGTGGCGGGGACTGTGCCGGTCGGGGAGGTGTCCTGGATGTCCGGGACACCTCCTCCGGGGCCGGGGACGTCGTCCGGGCCGTCATGGGGGGCCTGCCGTCGGGTGGTGTCCTGCAGTTCGTCGGTGATGCGCTGGAGGGTCTGCTCGTCGGTGTCGTTGACCTTGCTCGCGCGGTCGAGGGCCTGGTCGATGTCGTCGGCGTCGGGGTCCGTGGAGGTGCTGCCGCCCGGCGTGGCGTGTGTGCCGTCGCCGGAGGCCGCCGGTTCGCGGTCGGGGTCCCCGGAGCGGAGCCGGTCCAGTTCGTCGGTGAGCTCGTCGACCTGCTGCTGGAACAGGGCGGCGAGGTGCTCGGCCTGGCGTTGCCTGTCCCGGGCACGTCCGAGTTCTTCCTTCGCCCGACGCTCCTGGTCCAGGGCGCGGGCGAGCCGCTGCTCGGTGTCTTCGAGGACCTGCCGCTCCACGGCGTGGCCGAGGAGCCGGTCCCGCTCGGCGGTCAGGCCCTGGACCCGGTCCACCAGGGTGCTGATCATGGCCAGCAGCACCATGACCAGCTGGGTGGAGTGCATCGCCGTCTCCCGCAGTTCGGCCTGCCGCTCCAGGGCACGGGTCAGCCGTTCGTACGTCCGTACCTGCTGCGCACGCACGCGCTCCAACTCGGCAGGGCGGTCCGGCCGGTCCTCCGGCCCCTTGCCGGGGTCCTCCGGCTCCTTGGCCGCGTTCAACAACCGGTCGGCTTCGGCCTGCAGGCGTTCACGACGCCGTGGCTCGGGGACCGTCACCTCCACCAGTACGAGTACGAAGTCCCGCTCGGGGAGCGGGTCACCCGACAGGAAGTCCCCGATCCGCGTCTTCGAGTAGGAGATCCGTTGCGCAACGGCGGTCATCGTCAACGGGCTCTCGTCGATCCGCTCCCTCAGGAAGAGCGCCAGCGCCCTGGCCTCCGGCGTCCGCGCCCGGATCGGCCCCCACGGCCTGCCCATGTCCGACTCCCGCCCCTGGAAGGGTTCCTGTCCCGGACGTCCCGGGCCGACCCGTCGTTGTCCGGACCTTACCTGCGGGAACGCCTTCACCGCTCGGGGACTGCCAAGGTCGACCGCACGCTGCTTCCAGGGGCGGTGTCCGCCGGACCCGCCCCCGTCCGGAGAACCCCACCGAGACCCTCGGCAACCCGAGGGAGGCGTGCTGCAGAGCGGTGCTGATCTGCCGACCGTCTTGGTCCGATTGACGGCTCATCCGATCAAGCGTTAAGTGTGTTTGACGCTTTGACACGTCGCTGGTCTACTGCCTCTCCATGACCTCCACCACGTTGCCACCTGCGCTGGACAGCGCCGTCGTCGTCGAGTCGATCGCCGGCCTGGTCTGCGAGAACTACGTCTTCCCCGATGTCGCCCGGCAACTGGCGGCCCTGCTGCGGCGCCGGAGCGCCGACGGCTCCTACCGGGCCCGATCCGCCGAGGAGTTGGCCGAAGCGGTCACCGCGGACCTGCGATCCGTCAACGGCGACCTGCACCTGGCCCTGAAGTACCACGACGTGCCCGTGCCGCCGGAACGGGGTGCGGCGGTACTCGCCGCGATGCGGAGGGACTTCGACACCTCCCTGGGCGGCGTTCCGCGCGTGGAGCTCCTCGACGGTGGTGTCGCGGTCCTGGAGATCGCACCCAAGATGTTCCCACTGGACTGGGCGGCACAGCCGCTGGCCGCGGCACTCTCGCTGGTGGCCCCCGCCCGCGCCCTCATCCTGGACCTGCGCCGCAACACCGGTGGCGACCCCGACACGGTCGCCTTCGTCTGCGGCTACCTGCTCGACCGCCGCACACACCTCAACACCATGCTCTCGCGGCAGGGAGAGGTGGCCGAGCAGTCCTGGACGCCCCCGTTCGTGCCCGGTGCCCGCTTCGGCGGCAGCAAGCCGCTCTACGTGCTGACCAGCGGAAACACCTTCTCCGCGGGCGAGGAGCTCGCCTACGACCTGCAGCAGCTCGGGCGGGCCGAGGTCGTCGGGGAGGCCACCCGGGGCGGCGCACACCCGCGCGAGGGCTGGACGGTGCACCCGCACCTGGAGGTCAGCGTGCCGGTCGCCCGCGGGGTCAATCCCGTCTCGGGCACCAACTGGGAGGGCACCGGCGTCCGGCCCGATGTGCCGTGCGGCGCCGAGGAGGCGCTGGACCGCGCGCTGGCCCTGGCCGTGGCGCGCCTGACGTAGGACCGGTGCCGACCCCGCCGTGCCGACCCCGCTGTGCCGGACGCGCCGCCGCGCCGGCCGACCCCGCCTCGCCGGACGCGCAGCCATGCCGGTGGCGGTGGCTCCTCGGGGCTCCGGTGGCTCCGGCAGCGACGCGGCGAAGCGTTCGGGCGGCTGCTGTGTGTTGTTCCCGTTCGCCGGGCGAGGTGCCGGATGGCGCCGCAGGCCATAGCTTGTAGGCGAATCGACCAGCGAGTCGAACGAACCCGTGACCACCCCCGTCGGGAGGTCCACATGCTCGTACTCACGCTGCTCATGCCCCCCGCTCTCCTGGGTGCCGTGCTGCTCCTCGGCCGCTTCGAGGAGCGCCTCGCCGAGAGCCTCACCGCGCCGCCGCCGATGTCGGACGGACAGGCACCGTTGTCGGCCGTGCCGGCGGTGGTGCTCGCCTCCGCCGATCGCGGCGGGTCCGGTGTCGGACCTCCCGGGTGCGGGTCGCTCGGATAGCGGGACGGAGGCACGGCAGGGGCACGTTCGCCACTGGTGCCGGGCATTCCTGCTGTGCTGCAAGCGGCTCTGCGCGGGCTGGACCGGGCCGATCGAGCACGCACCCGCTACCGGCCGGCGTGCCCCGGCAACTCCTCGTCACTGCGCCTGCGGTCCCCGGATGTCCCGGGCCGGGGGCTTCGGCGCTGCGCCGTTCGGGTGAACGAGGGGCGGGGGTGGGTTGCAACCGTCCAGAGAGAACCCGGACCGGCGGCGCGCTGCGGGGCAGGTTCGGGTGGAGTCGGCTTTCCCGGCTGCGGACGGGGCCGTGGGGAGGCTGGTCAGCTACCTGCCGCGTGGGCGTAGCGTGCGGCGAGTTCGGCGAACGCACTGGTCAGTTGTGGTGGGCCGATGACGTGGATGTCGGCGTCGAAGCGGCCGATGGCTGCGGCGAGGCCGGTCCACGACCAGGAGCCGAGGGTGAGGCGGCAGCGGTCGGGGCCGAGTGCTTCGACGATGGCGTCCGGCGCGAAGGGGGTGACGGCCTGGGCGGGGCGGTGGAGGATCACCTCGCCCTGGCAGGGCCATCCGGCGGTGGAGCCGTCGGTGCCGCGGAACCGGCCGGAGAGGAACGCGGCCGGGCCGTCGCCGGGGAGTTCGCGCGGGGTGAAGCGCGGGCCGGTGGGGGTGCGGGGGCGCATGCGGTCGGCGCGGAAGGTGCGCCAGTCGTCGCGGTCGAGGTCCCAGGCGATCAGGTACCAGTGGCCGTGCCAGGTGAGGAGGTGGTGCGGCTGGGCGCGGCGGGGTGGCCCGTCGGGACCGGTGGTGTCGTGGCCGTAGGCGAAGCGCAGTTCCTCACGGGCGTGGATGGCGCGGCTCAACTCCGCGAGGAGTTCGGTGCCGGCCGGGGACGTGGTGCCGGTCGTGGGTGGCCGGGCGGCGGTGACCCGGAGCGTGTCGATGCGGTGGCGCAGCCGGGCCGGCATGACCTGGCGGATGGTGGCCAGGGCTCGTGCGGCGTCTTCGCCGATCGTGGTGTCGGCGGCCGCGGTCTGCAGGGCGAGGGCCAGGGCGACGGCTTGGCCGTCATCGAACAGCAGTGGGGGCAGCTGCGAGCCGGCGTTCAGGCGGTAGCCGCCGGCGGGCCCCATGAAGGCGACGATCGGGTATCCCAGTTCCCGTAGGCGGTCGACGTCGCGGCGCACCGTGCGCGGGGTGACGTCGAGCCGCTCGGCGAGGTCGGCGCCGGAC
Source organism: Kitasatospora sp. NPDC059599 (assembly GCF_042735125.1). Lineage (NCBI taxonomy): Bacteria > Bacillati > Actinomycetota > Actinomycetes > Kitasatosporales > Streptomycetaceae > Kitasatospora > Kitasatospora sp. NPDC059599. Next base: position 8,493 of record NZ_JBHWCL010000113.1, read on the forward strand.
CAGTCGCGACGCGTCTGGAGCAGCGAGAGCAGGGTGAGCAGCCGGGAGGACGTCTTCTGCATGCTCGCATTCTCTCCGTAGTGCAGGACACATCCTGTCCGCCACCCGTGGAACGGTGGGTCTCGAGAACGCCGGAGAGGCCCACGCCACCCGGCCACGAGGGCGCCGCGCGCCCGGCCCCGCCACGGCGGCGGCGTGTCTCCCCGAACCACGAGCAAGGAGTAGGCCATGTCCGTCACGACCACCACCCACCTGAACTTCCGGGGCCAGGCGCGGGAGGCGCTCGACCACTACCGGTCCGTCTTCGGCGGGCGAGTCACCGCCGTCACGTACAAGGACATGGGCACCGTGCGGAACGAGAACGAGGCGGATTGGGTGGTGTGGGGCGAGGTGGTGGGCGACAACGGCTTCCACGTCATGGCCTACGACGTGCCCTCCCACCTGCCCTGGGACCAGGGCAGCAACCCGTTCTTCGTCTCCGTGCGCGGTGACGACACCGGCGAGATCAGTGCCCTCTGGCAGAAGCTCGTCGAGGGCTCGACCGTGGTGCAGCCGCTGGAACCGTCGCCGTGGGCACCGCTGTACGGCATGCTCGCCGACCGTTTCGGCGTGACCTGGGTCCTGGACGTGGCGGCACCGTACAACGGCTGATCAACGTCCGAGCACGAACACACGACCTGCCGGGGCCGCCGCACGGCGGCCCCGGCCGCAGTGAACCGAAAGGGCAGGGTGCCATGGGAGTACGACCACCGGACACACCGGCATCGACGCCGCCGCCTCCCCGGTACGTGGTGGGCCGGCCCGCGCGAGCGGCTGTCCCGGCCTGCCGCCGCTGCGGTCGGCCGACGAGCGCGCAGGGGGCCGGACGGTCATGACCACGCTCAGCACCCGTGCTCTCAACCGCGCCACCCTGGCCCGTCAGTACCTGCTCGCGCGCACCGCCGCACCGGTCAGGGAAGCAGTGGCACACCTGTGCGGCCTGCAGGCCCAAGCACCGCAGGAACCCTTCACCGGCCTGTGGTCGCGGCTGCACGCGTTCACACCCGACCGACTCGACCGGGTGCTGACGGACCGGCACGTCGTGCGCACGCACCTGATGCGGCGAACCGTCCACCTGGTCACCGGCGACGACGCACTCGCCTGGCGGGCCCGCCACGACACCATGCTGCGCCAACGGGTGACGGCGACCTACCGACGCGAACTCGCCGCCGTCGACCCCGACGACGTCGCCGCGGCCGGCCGAGCGGTCATGGCCGACGGGCAGCCCCGCACCATGACCGAACTCGTCCGAGCGCTCCAGGACCGCTGGCCGGGCCCGCCCCGTCGCGTCCTGGGCGAACTCCTCGTCGCCGCCCTCGTCCCGATGGCCCAGCTCCCCCCGCGCGGCCTGTGGCAGACGACGGCCGGCGTGCGGAACCTGCCCCTGGCCACCTGGCTCGGACGAGACCTCGACCCGCTGCCCGACGACGCCGACGACCCGGTCGGACAGCACCTGGTACGCCGCTACCTCGCCGCCTTCGGGCCGGCCGCCACGGCGGACATCCGCGCCTGGAGCGGTCTGGCCGGTCTCCCCGCCGCGGTCAGGGCCATCCGGGACGAGCTGGTCGCCTTCCGCGACGATCGCGGCCGGGAACTCCTCGACCTGCCCGAGGCGCCACGCCCGTGCCCGGACACACCCGCTCCGGTCCGGTTCCTCCCGGCCTTCGACAACGCGATCCTCGGCTACCACGACCGCAGCCGCATCATCGACGACGCCCACCTCGGCCTGTCCGTCGCGGGCCTGCGCGCCGTGCTCGTCGACGGACGCGTCGCCGCGACCTGGACCACGCAGGACCGGCACCTGCACATCACGCCACTGCGGCCACTGGCCCCGCAGGAACAGGAAGCCGTCGAAGCGGAGGCGCATGCCCTGGCCGCCTTCCTGGACCAGGGCATCGACCGGGTGCGGATCACAGCCGCCGCGGCCCCGGCCGACCCGCATCGGCGACGGTGAAAAGACGAACGCTCCGAGCAGGTGGCGCGGACGGGGCCGGACACCCCGAGGTCGCCCGGTCGCGCCGTACCGACCGGACCCGGGGCCGGTACGGCGCGCACCTGCTGTTCGTGGCCGCCGCCCCGGCGGACTGCGACCGGGAGCAATCGCCACCCGGACGGGGTCGCGACGAGGCATCCGCGCCCTGGACGGGTTGCATCCCGCGGGCCCCGTCGGCAAGTGATCGTCCGGCCGATCCGGGGCGGCCCGGTGGGTCGCGCCGTCGGGAGGTGACCGGTGCGCACATGGGCGGTGGGTCCGTCGAACCGGTGGGCTGTTCCCCTCGATGCCATCGAATCAGGTGGTCCAGACCATTGTTGACATCGGGTTGCCGTGCCCAACTCCGGTGTCGGATAGCTGACATGACGATGCGTCTGATATCGGCGGGATCCGGCGATCAGCTGTTTCCTGCCAAATTGGTCTCGACCATTGCCTCGAATCCGGGATTCCGGAAGGCTCACAGCCGCAACGCCGGGCAGCGGACTCCGGCGTTCTCGTCAGAGGGAGGAAGACACCGACATGGCACTGCGCACAGCGGTTTCCACGATGGCCCTGGCCGGACTGCTCACCGTCGCGGGTGGCGTGATGGCCGCCCCCGCCGCCCAGGCATCCACCACGAGGACCACCGGATACACGTACATCGGCATGTACCCGAGCGGCGCCGCCTGCGACGCTGCCGGCCGCGCCTACGTGACCCGCGGGGAGGCCGTCACCTACTTCTGCGACGTCGCCCCCAACACGGCCCGCCTCTCCGTCCTGTTCTCCTAGGCCCTGTCCGGAACTCCGGCTGCGCTTCGCCGTTCCCGCTGGTCAACGGCTCGGGAGCGGGGGGGTGCGGCGACGGGAGACGGTGTGGGACGGTCTCTGCCGGATCGTCCCACCATCCTGTGCCGCGCAGCGTGCCATGGCAGCGGCGGGCGCGTGCCCGGTACCGGCGGCGCCACCGCGCCCGGGCGCGGACGAGTGACCACCGCACCAGCCCGTTCGGAGCCGGATGATCAACCACGAGCTCACTCCGTCCTGAACCCGGGGCACGAGCACGAACGCTCGTTCCACGTACCGATCCAGTTGCCGCCGCCGTCGTAGCGGTCCGGGCCGTCGTACTCGGTCTCGCTGCAACTGCCGCGGGAGCCATGGCTGTACGCGCTGTGCCCGCACACGACACAGCCCGGCGGGCCCGGCCGCTCCGGCGGGAACGGGGTGCCGGTCCGCCACACGGCCACGATTCCGGCTACGCAGAGGACCAGGACCACGATCCCGACCGTGCCGATGACGCTGACCGTGCTCATCCGGGCCCCCTCGCGCTGCTGTGTGGTCCACGCGCGGGCGGGGCGTCATGGTTCCGTTCGGGGCGTGAGCGGGTCCGACCCGGTGTCGGGTCGCCGCTTCCCTCCCTTTCCCTCCCTGCCGGGGCCGGCACCGCCGAACACCGCCGCCGGTCAGCCACGGCGGCCGTGGCAGGATGGCGGGATGGTGACGAATCAGCCGTGGGCCGGGCTGCACGACGATCTGCTGGCGGCGAAGGCGTCGGTGTACGACCCGGGCGGTTTCGTCTGCTCGCTGCCGGTGGCCGAACCGGAGAGCGCCGAGTACGCGGCTTGCGGATTCACGATCGACGGCCGCTCGGTCCGGTTCCGCGTGGCCAGGACCACCCCGACGAAGGTGGGCCAGTTCGTGACCGTGTGGCAGCGGTCGGCGGACGGCCCGATCCGGCCCTTCGACGTCGCCGACGCGGTGGACCTCTTCGTCATCAGCTGCCGCGACGACAACGGGTTCGGGCAGTTCGCCTTCCCGCGCGAGGTCCTGTGCGAGCGCGACATCGTCTCCCGCGGCGGCTCCGGCGGGAAACGAGGGTTCCGCGTCTACCCGCCGTGGGTGACCACGACCAACCGGCAGGCCCGCGGCACGCAGGCGTGGCAGTCGGACCACTTCCTCCACATCGGCGGGGACGGGCCCGTCGACCTGACCCGCGCCCGCGCCCTCTACCACCCGTAGGCGCCCTTCCGGTCCCGGGCGGCGTCCTGGCGCTCACGAGCGGAGCCGGCTGACCGGCGCGGGCTCACCGTGCTCCTCCTCGCCGACGGCCGGAACGATCGGCCCGGACGCCGTGAGGTGCCGAGGGCGGGGCCGGCGCAGTCGGTCAGCGGCGGCCGCTCAGCGGTTCACCGCCCGCATCCCGTCCTCGTCGTAGCGCTCGCCCGCCGCCCCGGGCACCTCGGCCTCGACGCGGGCCAGGTCCTCGTCGGTCAGTTCGACGTCGACCGCGGCCGCGTTCTGCTCCAGGTAGGTGCGGCGCTTGGTGCCCGGGATCGGGACGAGGTCCTCGCCGCGGGCCAGGACCCAGGCGATCGCCAGCTGGGCCGGGGTGATGTCCTTCTCCGCGGCGATCTGCTTCACCTTCTCGGCGAGCCGGAGGTTCGCCGCCAGGTTGGCCTCGGTGAAGCGCGGGTTGCTGCGGCGGAAGTCGTCCCGGTCGAGTTCGTCGGGGGAGCTGAAGCGGCCCGCGAGGAAGCCACGGCCGAGCGGGGAGTACGGCACGAAGCCGATTCCGAGCTCCCGGCAGGTGGGGAGGACCTCCGCTTCCACGTCCCGCGTCCAGAGCGAGTACTCGGTCTGGACGGCGGTGACCGGGTGGACGGCGTGGGCGCGGCGGATGGTCTCCGCACTCGCTTCGCTCAGCCCGATGTGCCGCACCTTGCCCTCGGCGACCAGTTCGCCGAGAGCGCCGACGGTCTCCTCGATGGGCACGGCCGGGTCGACCCGGTGCTGGTAGTACAGGTCGATGCGGTCGGTGCGGAGCCGCGTGAGCGAGCCGTGGACGGAACTGCGGACGTGCTCGGCGGAGCCGTCCTGGCGGCCCACCGTCGACATGTCGCCGGGTACGGCGTCGTCCATCCGGTAGTTGAACTTGGTGGCGATCACGTACTCGTCGCGGTGTCCCCGGACGGCCTCGCCGACCAGGGACTCGTTGGTGAGCGGTCCGTAGACCTGCGCCGTGTCGAGGAAGGTGATGCCGAGGTCCAGGGCGCGCCGGATGGTCGCGACGGCCTCGTCCTGGTCGGCCGTGCCGTAGAAGGCGGACATCCCCATGCAGCCGAGGCCGACGGCCGACACCTGGAGGTCCCGCAGACTGCGCTGTTGCATGTGACGTGCCAGCCCTTCGTCTCGTCCTTCCGGCGGCCCGTCGCCCCTTCGGGGCGTCCCCGGTCCGGGTGACCGGGCGTGCCGCGCGTCCTCGGAGAGGACCTTACGGTGCCGGTGCCGTCCGGCGACGGACCGGCACGTCGGGCGCGCACCGCTGGTCGGCCGTCGGCCGGACCCCCGGGCCGGCCTGCTCTCGAACGGTGTTCAACGTCCGGCCCGGTGGTCGTGCCGGACGACTGCGGAGCCGGGGCTGCGGCCGGGGCAGGGCGGGCCGACCGTCACGGGGAGACGCGCTTGATCCGGCGCACGTTCTCCCGGCCGCAGGCCGTGCAGACGATCCACTCGCACCACCAGTCGTTCCAGGCGAAGGCCTCGCCGGCCCGGTTGCAGTCCTCCCAGCCGCAGAAGACGCAGTCGCCGTCCTCGCCGGTCAGTTCGCGGAACGGGTGGAGGACCGGGCGGCCCCCGAGATCGGGACGGCCCAGGAACCCGCAGCCGGGGCACCTCCGCCACTCCTTGGCACGTCGTCGCCCTGACCGCATGGTCTCCCGCACCAGGTCCCGCGCGCACCGCGGGCAGGCCCATGCGCCCGGCTCGCCCGACTCACCCGCCCCGCCCGGCTCTTCGACTGCCATGCCGTCCCCCTGGCCGATCCGTCCGTGGCCGTCAGCCTATGCCGTCGACGGCCGGCCGCCGAGGTGTCGCCCGGCCGACCGCGCCATCTGCTTGCGACGGCCGACATACGTATGCCGCGTCCGGCGGTGAGATGACTGATGCCACACGTGTGCCGGAGGAAAAGACGTTCCTGTCGGGCACGCCGCCGAGGACGGCCGCCGTCCCCGGCCTCGCCGTGGCCGCGCTGACCGCCGCGAAGACCGCCTCCGGCCAGGTGCGGGAGCCGGTCCCGGCGAAGAACCAGGCCGGCGCGGTCGGGTTCGGCGAGCGGATCACCGGCGTCCACGTCCGCGGCAACGACACCGTCGGCCGGGCCCCGCCGTTCCCGTTCCGGCGGTGCCCGGCGGTGCCCGGCGGTGCCCGGCGGTGGCCGGCGGATGTCGGTCTGTGACGACCACACCGAGGTGACGTCGATGCGGTCCGCCCGGCCACGGGCGGACCGCATCCCGCCGGCGGACCGACCGACGGCTACCGTCGGAGCGGTGGTCGGACGCCCCCTCGGGGTGGTCCGTGGGCACCGGCGGCAGCGGTAGCGGACGACGCAGGTCAGGTGTGGTGCGTTTTCCCGTGATGTGGTCCGTTCGGGTGACAGCCGGGTTCGGCCCGGGGGTCCGGCGGGCAGAGCCCTCGGCATGACCACTCCCACTCGGCCCCGCCGTCGCCGACGCTCCCGTGCATCGACCGTTCCTGCTGCCGCGCCCGCTGCCGCGCCCGCTGCCGTGCCCGCTGCTCCGGTCCGCGTCGCCCCGGTGCCGGCCCGTCCGGGCGGCGCAGGGTGCTGCCGGAGCTGGTCCACCGAGCACCGCACCCACGGTGGCGGCGGGGTCGTCCGCAGGACCTGGCACGAGCCCGCCTGCCCGGCCGGGGCCCGACGCTGACCGCCGGCGCGGCCGCCGGGGCCGGCAGCGCGCACCCGGCCCCGGGCCGACGCCCCGGGCGTCGGCGCACGGGCCCGGGGATCACGACCGGGCTGCCTTGCGGGCGGCTCGGCGGCGGGCCACGAAGACACCGATCAGCACGCCGACGAGGATCGTGACGGTCAGGACGACCCAGAGCGGCATGGTGACGTCGGCGACCCACAGGGTGATGGTCACCGAGGCGGTGTTGACCGCGATGAACCAGACGGCCAGAACCGCGATGACGGCCATGGCGATGGTGCGCAGGCGCACCTCGCGGCCCTTGACCGTGAGACGCGACGGTTCCTCGTGTGTGCGGGCATTCTGCGTCATGAATTCAGTATCTGGCGATTCACCCGATTCGTCCCCAGGAGCACCGGGCGTCGGCCCGCGCCCGGTGCCGGACCCCCGCCCGCGCTCGGTGCCGGACCCTGCGGGGCGGGCGCAGCGGCAGCGGCGTCCTGACCCGGCGGCTGCGGGCGGGCCCGGAGTGCCCGTGCCCGCCCGCAGCCGTGCGGTTTCCGCAACTCGGGCTCACCGGCTGCTTCCGGTCTGCGGCCTCGTCCGCCGCCTCGTCCTTCTCCCGGCCCTCCTCCTCAGTCCTCGTCCCAGCGGTCGAGGACGAGCCGACGGATGTGGGCCGGGTACGCCTCGGCGAACGAGCTGTGCGGCATCCGACCGTGGCCGGGGGCGGGCTGGAGTCCGTCGTGGAGGACGACCGGGCCGGTCATGGCGGCCCTCTCGCTGTGGTGGTAGCAGTTCATCAGGGGGTGGATCGGGCCGTTCCACGCCTCGGCGCGGTCGGTGGGGTGGATGCGGGTGGCCAGGGCCCACAACAGGTCGGCGTCGTCGGCGGGATCGATGTCGTCGTCGAGGACGAAGACCCGGGCGTGCAGTCTTCCGGTCCGGGTCACCGTGTCCATGACTTCGCCGATGCGGTGGACGAATTCCCGGGAGTCGGTGTCCGGGAGCAGCTCGCGCCAGTTCGCCGGGACGGTGAGCACCAGCCAGTGGGAGGCCGCGCGCAGGGGGGACCAGGCCGTGGTGATCGGCAGGCCGGCGGCGCGCAGGTCGTGCAGGACGTCGGCGGCGATGCCGATTCCGGTCACGGTGTGGAACTCGTCGACCGGGCGGCCTTCGGCGACGATCGGCCAGATCGGCGCGTCGCGGTGGGTGATGCACTCGACGGTGTAGACGGGCTGGTGGGAGACCTCGTCGGGGACGTATCCGGCGAACTCCCCGAAGGGCCCCTCGACGGCGGAGCGTTCCACGGACAGGTGGCCCTCGATGACGATCTCCGCGCCGGCGGGGACTTCGAGGTCCGACAGCTCGCACGTCACGACCTCGACGGGCTCGCCGTGCAGCGCGCCGACGAAGCCGGCTTCGTCGACACCGTCGGGGAGCGGGATGCCGCCGACGAAGGGGATCGCCTGATCGCCGCCCTGGACGAGTGCGTAGGGCATGGGCTTGCCGATCTTCGCCCATTCCTGCCAGATGAGACCGATGTGCTGGGGCGGTATGACCAGGCCGGTCATGTGGGTGCCGTCGATCATCATGACGCGGGCTATCGACCAGTTGGTCCACGAGCCGTCCGGGGTGCGCGCGACGATGATCCCCCAGGTGTTGAGGTACCGGCCGCCGTCCTGCTCGTGGACGCGGGGTACCGGGAAGCGGTCCAGCGTCGCGTCCTCGCCGAGGAGGACGTTCTGCTTGCAGGGGGCCTCGTCGCGGGACACGTGCCGGGGCGGCACGGGTGGCAGGTCCCGGGTCGCCGCGAGGGTGTCCACGAGCTGCGCGGCGGTCAGATCCGTGGGCAGTCCCAGGGCGAGGGCGACCCGGGCGAGCGGTGTGCCGGGCACGGAGCTCAGCGCGGCGGGTGCGCCCATCAGCCGGAAGCCGGGCTCCGCCCCGCTGACGTTCTCGAAGAGCGGTGCGGGGGCGGTGCGCTCGTAGGAGAGGCGGGTGATCGCCGCGGCTTCCAGGTCCCAACTCACCTCGCGCCGCACACGTTTGAGGTCGCCGAGGGCTTCGAGTGCGGCGATGTGCTCACGGAGGTCCTTGCGGTGGTTCACGGGTGCGGTTCCTTCACTGGTTCGTCCGGAGGGCCCGCGGGTGCGTGGTGGCAGCGGCACGCATGCCTTCCCAGCGCCGGGCCCGGGTGGAGTCGATGCCGAACTGGTCGCAGATCCTCGCCACGATGTGGTCGACGACGTCGTCCACGGTGGCGGGGTGGTTGTAGAAGGCGGGCATGGGCGGCACGATGGCGGCGCCCATGCGGGCGAGGGCGAGCATGTTGTCCAGGTGGATCTCGCTCAGAGGGGTCTCACGGGGGACGAGAACCAGCTTCCGGCGCTCCTTGAGCGTGACGTCCGCGGCACGGGCCACCAGACCGTCGGCGTACCCGGTGCGTATCCCGGCGAGCGTCTTCATGCTGCACGGGACGATCACCATCCCGTCGGCGGGGAACGAGCCGGAGGCGATGGACGCCCCCTGGTCGTCGGGCGAGTGGACGGTGTCGGCGAGAGCCGCGACGTCGCGGCTGCTCATCCCGGTCTCCAGCTCGACGGTGGCCCGCGCCCAGCGTGTCAGCACCAGGTGCGTCTCCACATCGGGATGCCGGCGCAGTTCCTGGAGGAGCCGGACTCCCAGGACGGCTCCGGTCGCTCCCGTCATTGCGACGATCAGGCGCACTGTGCTCTCCCTGTGCTCTCTTCGGTCGACGGATGGCCCGCGGGGCGGGCCTCCTCGTGCTGTCGGGTCATCAGCTCTTCAGCTCTTCGGCTGTTCAAGGCTTCAGAGCTTCGGGGCTCCAGAGCCCCAGAGGTCCAGAGCCCCAGAGCCCCAGAGCCCCAGGGCTTCAGGCGGTCGTCTTGAGGGTGTCGTCGAGCCAGTCGTAGATGCGGGCCTGGGACAGGCGCATGGCGCCGGGGTGGCAGTGGGCGCCGGCCCCCTCCTCGGTGGTGAAGACCATCAGGGTCCTGGGGCAGGTGAGGTGGTCGTAGAGCTGTTCGGGCTGGCCCTGGAAGAACATGTCCTCCTCGGCGTCGCAGACGAGGGTGGGGCACTGGATCCGTTCGGCGATGCCGTCGGCGAGGCTGTAGTCGAGGTAGGAGGCGTTGAAGGCCCGGGGGGTGTCGACGCCCATGACGTACATGCCGTGGTTGATCGCCCAGCGTGCGATCGGGTCCTTGGCCATGATCTCGTCGAGGGCGGCGTCGAGTTCGGGAGCGGACTGCGCACGCAGGAGCCGCTCGGCCTCCTCGCGGGGGCCGGGGATGTTGCGGACGGAGGTCTGGCCGAGGTCGTAGAGGCCGTCGACGGCCACCAGCGCGGCCAGGCGGTGTTCGAACGCCGCGGCCCTGGGGGCGAGGATGCCGCCCATGCTGATGCCGAGGAGCGCGATGCGGTTGTTGTCGACGTCCGGGAGGGTCTCGGCGAAGTCCACGACGGGGGTGATGACGTTCTCCCAGTCGGGGCGGAAGACCAGGCTCTCGCGGTGGCGCGGCCCGGGCATGCCGGGGCCGTCGAAGACCAGCACGGTGTAGCCGCGCTCGACGCCGGCCATCGCCCCGAAGAAGTGCAGTTCCTCGGCGGTGCCGTCGAAGCCGTTGTGCATGATCAGGGTCGGCCGCGGTGTCCCGGAGTCGTCGACGCGGTACAGGTAGCCCGGCAGGGTGGTGCCCTCGTACGGGATCTCGACGGGCTCGATGACCGGGGTGAACAGGGCGGCCGCCGCCCGGAAGCAGGCCACGCTGCGGTCGTAGGCGTGGTCGTGGCGGGGGTCGCAGGGGTGGCCGTGCAGGAAGAACTCGGCTGACCGGTAGTAGTTCGACGCCCGCAGGAACCCGTCCCGGGCGCTCACCGGGTGACCGGCCGCCAGCGCCTTCTCGGCCTCCCCGGACACCCGGTCGGCGGTGGCCATCCACTCGGTGTACCAGCTGGAGTAGTCGCCCTCGGTGATCCGCTCACCGGTCGAGACGACCTCGCCGAAGTCCGCGCCGCCGTAGGCGATGTGGCTCAACGACCGCAGGGTCTCGTACCAGAACTGGATGTTGTTCGGGAACAGCAGCTGCTTCATCGCACACTCTCCTTCGTTTGCAAGCACAGATTTGTGCTTGCGACTGGAACTGTAGACCCCTCCTGCCGTGGAAGCAAATATTTGTGCTTACGATGGGGGCATGCCTCAGAAACCAGCGTCCGAACGAGTCCGCAGGAGCCCCGAACAGGTCCGCGCGGCCGTCCACCAGGCGGTCGTCGACCTGCTCTCCGACCCGCAGGGCGAGGACCTCAACATCCCGGCGATCGCGCAACGCGCCGGCGTCAGCCACACCAGCGTCTACCGGCGCTGGGGCAGCCTCGACGCACTCCTGGCCGACACGGTCACCACCCGCCTCGAACGCAACTCACCGCTGAACGACACCGGCACCCTGCGCGGCGACCTCCTCGCCTGGGCCCGGGCCAGCGTCGAGAGCATCCGCACGTCCGAAGGACGCGCCCTCGTGCGCGCCGTCGTCCTGTCCATGCCGACCAGCGCCCATGCCCCCACCGAACGTGCACAGCACTTCCAGCGCCGCATGCACTCCATCGAGCAGATCCGCCGCCGTGCCACGGCCCGGGGCGAGGACCCGCCGCCGCTGGAGCAGATCCTCGACCAGCTCGTCGCACCGTTCTACATCCGGGTGATCTTCGGCCTCGACCTGCCGGCCGACGGCTACCCCGAACTCCTCGTCGACAGACTGCTCGGCAGCGGAAACGGGCCCGGCCCGAGCGGTGCGTCCACGGCGGACCAGCCATAGAACCGGTGGGAACAACCGGGAGCCGGATGCACGGAAGCACGGTGAGGCCCTGCCTGCCGGACTGCCCCCGTGCAGTGTTCGTCGGCGGGGGTCACCTGCCGTCCGCGACGCTCGTTCAGGCGGCGGCCGGGCCGGGCCGGGGCCTTGCCGCGCACGGTGTGGGTGCTCCACAGCCGGGCGAAGTCCGCGCTGCGCGTGCTGAGTTCGCCTACGAGGACCCGTAGGCGTGGGCTGCCCGGATCGATGCCGGCCGCCTGGCGAGGTTGTCCATCGGTGCGAAGGGGGGGATCCGGTCGGCGTCCCGGGCCAAAATTGAACACGTTCAAGGAGTGTGGCAGGGTAGCCCCGTACTCCTGGCGGCCGGCCGTCGGCTTCCTGCCGGCCAGCGACCCGCTCGGAACCGATGGAGAGGGAACGGACATCATGCTCGCTGCCATGGGCGGGTTCGACCTGGGCCGGCCGGCGGCACCGAGGCCGGGTAGCAGGAAGACCGACCCTGCGCATCGACCCCACCGGCCGTTCGGACGCCTGGCTGCGGTCCTCGGGCTTGTGGCCCTCGGCTGCATCTCGTGCGCGGGCGCCGGCGGCGAAACGGCCGCCATCCGACAGGCCGAACTGGTCGGGGACTGGAGCAACGCGGCGGGCGCCAGACTTCACGTGTCGGCGGATCACAGCCTGACGGCGAGTGGGATCCGCGAGGCGGTACCCGACTACACGTGCCCTTCGACTCTGGCCGCCGGCAGATGGCAGTTCTGGAGGCAGGACGGCTCGTCGGACAACGCCGATGCCTCGCCGGCCGAAGGTGCGTCGTTCGACGTCTGGGCGAGCAGCAAGGGGGCGACCGGCGGGTGCGACATCGTCGCGCAGGTCCAGCGTGACGACCGAGGCTTCGACATCTGTCTGGTGCTGGACCCCGACCAGAGTTGCACCTCCGAGGAGCTGCTCCGCAAGGACTCCTCGCAACCCCGCTGAGCGGCGTTGACGTGCATGAGCCGGGGAAACCCCTTGAAGCGCGCGGGGGTGTGGTGGGCCATCGGCTGCCGGGGCCGTCCGCGGGTCGCCGTCCCTCGGTTCCCGGCTCCTGGCTCCCGGTTCCTGACTCCCGGTTTCCGGCCCGGGGTCCGGCGTCGTGCCCGCCGCGCACCACGACCTGAGGGCGTGTCGGATGCGCGTCGGTCGTGCACGTCCGGGGCATGGCTCCGGACAAGTCTCGACAGTCGGGACGGCCTGCTCCGAGGCGGGCCGTCGCCCGTACGGGACCAGCAGATGTGACATCAGCCACATCCGCGCCGTCGCGTACCGGTCGGCGGTCGTTCGCAAACACCCAAACCTGCAGGTCAGTTCGCAACTCGAAGTCCCGAGCGAACCCGGGGGTGGTCCGAAACGATCTGGCTACCCACAGTGGATTGGGCCTAGCCTGCCCGCCATGTCCCAGAACACGAACACCCCCGGTCTCCCCGGGCAGTCGGCCGCGCCGGTCGGCGACGCTGCCAAGGTACAGCGCCAGGTTCGGCAGCAGGCGGGCGTCGGACCGGTCCTCGGTGGCGGCGGCACCCTCTTCTCCGAGCCCGTCCTGGTGGTGAACCAGAAGGCCAAGCTGATCGAGCTGACCAACGAGTACTCGGTCTTCGACCAGCAGGGCGCCACGCTGGGCTCGGTGGTCCAGGTCGGCCAGAGCGCTCTGCGCAAGGTCATCCGGCTGCTCTCCTCCATCGACCAGTACCTGACCCACAAACTGGAGATCCGTGACGCGCAGGGCACCCCGGTGCTCCTGCTGACCCGCCCGGCGAAGCTCATCAAGTCGCGGGTGATCGTGCAGCATCCGGACGGCCGGGAGGTCGGCCAGATCATCCAGCAGAACGCCATCGGGAAGATCAATTTCGCGCTGGAGGTCGGCGGCCGGAAGGTCGGCGCCATCAAGGCGGAGAACTGGCGGGCCTGGAACTTCTCCATCGTCGACGAGACGGACACCGAGGTGGCCCGGATCACCAAGACCTGGGAAGGCCTGGCGAAGACGATGTTCACCACGGCCGACAACTACGTGCTCCAGATCCACCGCCCGCTCGCCGACCCGCTCCTCAGCCTTGTGGTGGCGACCGCGCTGACCGTCGACACGGCGCTGAAGCAGGACGCTCGCGGCCTCGGATAGCCGCGAACCGTACGTTGTCCGGAGCTCGTGGCGGTCGGCCGCTACGACTCCCCGGCGGAATCCCTGACCGTGCTTGGCTCAGCTCCTCGTACGGCGGCGATGCCGTACGAGGACCGGAGTCCCCCGATGAGGGGCAGCCGGCGCCGGCCCCGGCCGCGAGCTCAAGGACGACGTCGGGCCCCGGTCGAGGGGAAGTCGGAACCCGCGGGGCCGCCGGTCTGCTCGGGGAGGCCGGCCGGGCCCGGCCCCGCCGGGTCGCTCGGCGTGGCGGTCGGCGAGGGGGAGGGACCGGCGGCCGTCCAGCTCACCTTCGCACTCGCCGTGGCGGCGACCTTGGCGTCGCCACCCACCAGGAGCAGTGCCTGACTGTCAGGGCTGTCGGGGCTTTCGGGGCGCATGAGCGCCCGGCCCTCCCGGACCGGGACCGAGGCGCCGTCACCGAGGCGCCGTCACCGAGACGCCGTCACCGAGACGCCGTCACCGAGATGGTCGCACGGCCGGGGTGCACCCCCGCCGGTGTGGCGGACGCCGCCCGGCGCGGCCGCCGTGTGCCGCGACACCGCTGCCACCCGCCGCCCCGCTGCGGCCGGCGCCCGCGTCAACGGCCGGCCGATTTCGCGGACGGTCACGGTGACCGGTGGTGAGGGCGCCGTGTGGTGGTGAACGGCCCGTCCTGCGCGGACGCGGCCGTCCCGCGTCCCGCGGTACCTGACCACGGGTCGGCTGCCCGCCAAGGACCTGGCCTGCGGCGGGTGCGCCGTTCCCTGTGGATCGTCCGAGGATCGGCCGGCCGTGACGGTGGTCGGCGCGCGGGCCGGCCGAGCGGCCACCGACGCCCATGGCGACGGCGCCGCAGGTGTGGCGAAGCCCCGCCGGGCAGGTGCTCGGCGGGGCTTCGTGCCGCGTGGGGGCGGCGGGTTCGGGGTGCGGACGGCGGAGGGCGGGCGGCCCCGGGTGGGGCGTCGGCCGGGTGTCAGGCCGGGGTGTCAGACCCGGGCGTCAGGCCCGGGTGTCGGACGGGACCGTCAGGCGCGGGCGGCGTCGATCTTGCCCTGGAGGGCGGTGAGGAGGTCCTTGAGGATGCCGGCGGTGCCCTCGTCGGTCAGCTCGCCCTGGTCGTCGAAGCGCTCGTGCGAGCGGAAGGCGACCAGTTCGGGCTTGACCACGACGTCGCTGTCGGTCCAGACGAAGACCTGGCGCAGTGCCAGCTGGGCGCGGACGGAGCCGAAGTTGGTGGGGGCGGCGCCCATGATCGCGGTGGGCTTGCGGTGCAGCGGCAGGCCCTCGGTCTTGGTCCAGTCGGTGCTCAGCCAGTCCAGGGCGTTCTTGAGGACGCCGGGGATGGAGTAGTTGAACTCCGGTGTGGCGATGAGCAGTCCGTCGGCCTCGATGACCTTGCGGCGCAGTTCCTCGACGACGGCCGGGCGCTTGCCGGGGTGGTCGAGGTCGTAGTCGTACGGCGGGATCTCGCGCAGGCCGTCGTAGATCTCGATCTCCATGCCGGCCGGGTCGAGCTTGCGGGCGGCGCGCAGCAGCGCGGTGTTGTGCGAGTCGGCGCGCAGCGAGCCGGAGATGGCGAAGACCTTGGACGCGCTCATGGCGGTGCTCCTTGCGGTGTGGGTGCGGGTGGTGGCTGGCCTGCCCGGTGTAGGGCGGTGCAGGGCGGGGTGGTGCGGGGCAGCGCGGGTGCTGGGCCGGCGGTTGCTCCGACATCCAAAAATCTAAACGGTTCAGTTCAATGCGTCAACCAGACGGTTCAGTCTTGACTCTGAACTGGCTCGTGTAGTTCAGTTTTCGGCATGACGACGACTCAACTCGCCGCGGCCCAGGCCGCCCCCGTCCGCTCGACCGCCACCGTCATCGATCCCGTGCACACCGTCGAGGGCGCCGGCTTCCCCGTCCGCCGCCCGTTCCCGGTGGCCGAACTCCCGATGCTCGACCCGTTCCTGATGGTCGACCAGACCGGCCCGCTGCTGCTCGCCCCCGGCGAGGCCAAGGGCGCCCCCGCCCACCCGCACCGCGGCTTCGAGGCGGTCTCCTACCTCATCGAGGGCTCGATGGACTGGGCCGACTCGACCGGCCGGCGCGGCACCAGCGTCGCCGGCGAGGTCGAGTGGCTCACCGCCGGTGCCGGCATCGTCCACTCCAACGAGCCGACCGCCGACCTGCTCGCCCACGGCGGCCCCCAGCACATGCTCCAGATCTGGGTGAACCTGCCCGCCCGGCTGAAGGACCTCCCGGCCCGCAGCCAGAACCAGGGGCCCGACACCATCCCGGTGGTGCACACCGAGGACGGCAGCCGGGTCAAGGTGATCGCGGGCCGCAGCCACGGCGTGGCCGGACCCTTCGAGACGCACCTGCCGGTCCTGCTCGTGCACGCCGTGCTGCCCGCCGGCGGGCGGGCCGACTTCACCGTGCCGGTCGGCCACAACGCCGCCGTCTACGTACTCTCCGGCGCCGTCGAACTGCCCGACACGCCGCTGTCGGACGGCCGGCTCGCGGTGCTGGCGCACGACGGCGAGCGGATCGCCGTCGCCGCCCCGGACGGCCCGGCCGAGGTGCTGGTCCTGGCCGGCGAGCCGATCGGCGAGCCGGTGGCCCGCGGCGGCCCGTTCGTGATGAACACCGCAGCCGAGCTCCGGCAGGCCCAACTCGACTTCTCGAACGGGAAGTTCGGGAGGATCCCGGAATGAGTCCGGGAGCGCTGGACACGGCGGCCGGGGCGGACACGCTCCCGGCGGAGCCGCCGGAGAGCAGCACCGGCCGGGGCGTACGGGGGTCGCTCCGGACCGGCTTGCTGCTCGCAGCGGTCGCCGTCCCGGGGGCGGTCGGACTCTCCGGCCCGAGCCTCGTCCTGCCCGCCATCGCGCGGGAACTGCACACCGGCCTCGACTCCGCCTCCTGGCTGATGAGCGGCTACGGGCTCGGCATGATGCTCGGCACCCCGCTGCTCACCGGCACCGCCGGGCGGCGCGGCCCCCGGGCTCTGCTGCTCGCCTCCGCGGGGGCGCTGCTGCTCGGCGTGCTGGTCACGCTCGCCGCCGGGGCGGCCCTCGGTCCGTTGGTCGCCGGGCGCGTCCTGCTGGGGGTCGGTGCGGCCGGGTTCAACGTGGCCGCCTTCCAGTTGGCCGCGCGTCAACCGGACGGACGTGCCTCCGGAGTCGTCGCGATCGGCAGCGCGGCGGGTGGCACCGTCGGGCTGTTCATCGGCGCGGCGGTGGCGGCCGGGCCGGGCTGGCGGGCCTGCCTGGTGCTGCCGGTGCTGACCCTGGCGGTGCTGCCGGCCGCACTGCGCGGGTGTGCCGCACCGGCGCACGGCCCGGCGGCCGGGCCCGGACCGGAGCCGGCGCGGGGCGCGGGCGCGTCGGCGGCGAGCCGCTCGTTCCTCGGCCTGGACGCCCTGGCGGTGTCGCGCTTCCGGGCCGTCGCCGCGGTGATGCTGGTCCTGGCGACCGTCAACTTCGGCCTGGTCTACGGCGCACCGCGGCGGGCCGCCGCGCTGACCGGCTGGAGCGCCGTCCAGACCGGCGCCGCCGGCTCGCTCGCCACCCTGACCGGCGCGCTGCTCTCCTGGTCGCTGGTGCGCGCCGCACCCCGGCTGGGCCTGCGGCGCACCGCCGGCCTGCTGCTCGGCGTCTCGTTCGCCGCACTCGCGCTCGCCGCGTTCGCTCCCTGGGCGCCGCTGGTGCTGCTGGGGGCCGGGGCCAGCGCCTGCGTCAACGCGGGCGGCCAGGGCGTGCTGACCGGCGCCGGGGCCGAGGCCGTGGCGCCGCAGCGGCGGCCGGAGGCGATCGGGCTCTTCAACCTGGTGTTCCTGCTCGGTGCGGCGCTCGGCCCGCAACTGGCGGCATCCGGCGGGCGGATCGCCGGGCTGGGCTCGTACGTCGCCTCGCTGGTGCACTGACCCGGCGCACGGCCGGGGGCCGCGGGGCGCACAGCGGGGGCACAGCCGGGCGCCCACCACATGCCGCCGAGTGCCGCCGGCTGCCGCCGGTTCTCCCGCACGCCGACGGGGCTACCGCACGCCGACGGGGCTACCGCACGCCGACGGGGCTACCGCCGGTCCCGGCGCCACCTGCCGCCGGTCCCGGCGCCACCGCATCAACCGAACCGTTCAGTTTCCTATACTGGCCCGTACCGTCTCCGCCCGAGCACCCCGAGGAGAACCCCGATGGCCGCCGACAGCCCCCAGCCGACCGACGAGTTCGGCATCCCGATCATCCCGACCCCGGTCGACGCCGCCCAGCGGCGCCGGCAGGCGATCATCGACGCCGCGCTCGCCGAGTTCCTCAAGGAGGGCTACTCCGCCGCCTCGATGGACGCCATCACCGCCCGCTCCGGCGTCTCCAAGGCCACCATCTACAAGCACTTCGGCAACAAGGAACGGCTCTTCCTCGCGGTGATCGGCGGCGTCCTGCCCACCACCTACGAGGACCTCAAGCCGTGGAACTCCACCATCGCCGAGGCCGACGACCTGCGCTCCGCGCTGATCACCCTCACCCTCGACTGGACCCGCATCCTGCTGCGCCCCGACATCATGTCGCTGCGCCGCCTGGTGATCGGCGAGATCGACCGCTTCCCGCAGCTGGGCCAGCTCTGGTACCGGGTCAGCTACGACATGAACAACGGCCCGCTGATCGAGGCCTTCGCCGAACTGGACCGCCGCGGCGTGCTCGCAGTGGAGGACCCGGCGCTGGCCGTGCAGCAGCTGGTGGCCTGCACGGTGGGCGTGCCGCAGCTGGTGCGGACGTTCAGCCCGGAGGCCGAACTGGACGAGGCCGGGATGCACCGGATGATCAGCTCCGGGGTCGACCTGTTCCTGGCGCGGTACGCGCGGGAGCAGTGAAGATCCACCCTCTTGAAAAGGGCTGATCAGCCGTGGTGGTGTGGCAGGGTTCGGAGGTGTTCGTGCAGTCGGTGGGCGGCTGTCCCGGGCCTTGATCGGTTGACCACGAGGTTCGCCAGGACGAGCAGGGCGCGCAGGAGGTTGGTGGCGTGGGCGGGATCGGTGCGGAGTTCGGTGAGGATCCGCCAGGTTTTGACGAACATCCGGGCCGCGCGCATCGGGCCGACTGTCTGTGAGCTCTACGGGCCGATGCCGATCGAGCACAGGTCGAAAGCGCTGCCCGCCATGCTGGGTGCCTCTCACGCCTCTCTGTGCTGAGGAAAGAACGCCGGAATGCCGACCTCCCGAGGCTGCCAACCGGGGGAGGTCGGCATTGGCGTTCTTGCCGCGCCGTGCAGTGCCCAGCACCGCTGTTGCCGCGGCGACCAGCGGCTCTGTTCGGTCCTGTTCGGTCCTGTTCGGCGTTCGGTCCTACTCGGTCCTACTCGGTCCGCAGCGCGGTGGCGGTCCGCGACCGGGCCGCCCAGCCGGCCGGCAGCAGTGCCCCGAGCAGGGCGATCACGATCCCGCCGGCCAGCAGGGGGATGAGCAGCCCGGCGGTGTAGACGTGGGACACGCTCGGCGGCAGGTGCCGGCCGATCGCGTTCCCCATCGGGGTCAGCGTCGCCTTCTCCACCGCGACCCCGAGCGGGACCCCGATCAGCCCGGCGATCAGGCCGGTGAGGGACACCGAGGTCAGCACCATCGCCATGGTCTGCTTGGGCGTCATCCCGAGGGCCTTGAGGATCCCCAGATCACGGACCCGCTCCCGGGTGTCCTGCACCACCATGCTCAGCACCCCGAGCGCGGCGACCGCCATCATCATCAGCGTGAGCGTGGCCACCAGGGCGCCCATGGTGATCACCACGATGTTCTTGCCCCCATCGCTGTTCGGCTGGACCGAGGCGTTCAGCGGGGTCAGCGCGGCGGCGGCCGAGGTGGACCAGTCCGATTCGTTGACGTCGTCGGCCAGCTCGACGTTGAACTGGTCGACGTGCGGGGTCAGACCGGCGGCGGTGAAGGTGGCCGCATCCGTCATGACCGTGTAGTCGCCCTGGTTGGTGTCGAAGTTGATGCCGACGACCTTCAGCGACAGTTGCTTGTTCTGCTGCACCACGGCGACGTCGTCACCGACGTGGATCCCGACCGCCGTGGCCAGCTTGTCGCCGACCACGGCCTCGCCGGGCGCCGAGTACCAGCGGCCGGACAGCAGCTCCATGTTCGTCCAGGAGAAGTCGCCGGTGACCGTGAACACCTTCGCCGGTTCGCCGCCGGACGGGGCGCCGACCATGGTCGCGCCGCTCTCGCCAAAGCCGAACGCGGCCTTCGTGCCCGGGATCCCGGCGAGCGCGGCGGCCACCTTGGCGGCGTCCAGGTGCGGGTTGCGCGGGTCGTTGGGGCCGTAGAGACCCCAGGGCACGCCCACGTCGGCTGTGGGTATCACGAACTCCGGCCCGACGTTGAAGCCTGAGGTGCTGACGTCCAGGTACTTGTTGAACCCGGTCTCCAGCCCCACCGCGAACGTGGCACTCACCACGCCGAACAGCACCGCCACACCGACCACTACGGCCCGGGCCGGCCGGGCGAACGGCTGGGCCAGCCCCAACGCCACGGCCCGGGGCAGCGGCAGCCGCGCGGCCAGACGCTGCGCCGCCTGACCGCCCCCGGCCTTGGGGGCGCGGCCGACCACCAGGGCCCGCACCGTCGGCATCCGGCCGGCCCGCAGTGCCGGGATCAGAGCCGCGACGCCGACGATGAGCAGGGTGCCCAGCGGCACCACGGTGCTGACCCACAACGGGATGGTGGCACCGGCCGCGCCGAGCTGCTTGGTGGCCCCGTCCAGGATCGGCACGGCCAGGAGGTTGCCGAAAGCCGTGCCGAGTACCAGGCCGAGTGTCGCCGGGATCATGGCCTGCGCGCTGTAGGCGCGGGCCACCTGCGAAGGGGTGAAGCCCAACGACTTCAGAATCCCGATGCGCCGGATTCCCGAGGCCACAGCCCCGCTGACCACGATCGAGATGATCAGCACCGACATGAACAGCCCGAGGATCCCGAAGGCGATCAGGAACGGCACGTAGGCCTTGGCGTTGCCGGTCGCCTGCTGCTCCGCGGTCAGGTACGACTGTCCGGCCTCGACCGAGCCGGCCGGCGCGGCGGCGGCCACCGCCTGCTTGTCGGTGGCGATGTCGGCGGCGGTCCCGGCCCTGACGAACCGGTAGAGCATCTGCTCGTCGGACGTGGCACCGGCGGCGGTGAGCCGCGCGAAACCGTCGGCGGTGGCGAAGCCGGTCGCGCTGTCGGTCACCGAGCCGGCGAAGCCGACGACCTTGAACGACGGCTTGCCCGGCAGGGAGGAGAACACCACCGAACTGCCGAAGCAGTCGACGGCATAGTGCTGCCACGGCAGGGCGATCTCGTCCGGGCTGGTCGGCCAGCGCCCCTGGGTCAGCACCAACTGGTCCATCCCGGAGGTGCTGCCCAGATCGGGCCGGGTGGTGACGGTGATCGGATGGTTGTCGGTACCGGCGAAATCGTTCTTGGGGCAGTCCGTGCCGACGGTCGTGTCCAGGGCGGCGGCGACCAGGTACGGCCCGGCTGCCTCGGTGACGCCGGCGGCGTGAGCGGTGGCGGCAGCCTGCGCGGCCGTGACCTTCGAACCGTCGAACTGGACCGCCAGGTGCGCCCCGTGCCGAGCACGGAAAGCGTGCTCGAACGGGGCCTGCACGACAGCCAGCAGACCGAGGGAGAGTACCGAGGATGTCACCGCGGCGAACGTCGTCAGGGCCATGACGAGGGACTGGACCCGGCGGCGGCCCACGCCGGAACGTACGACCTTGCCCAGGGCGCTCACCGGCTCACCGCCGGCAGCAGGCGGGCCATGGCTCGGAAACCGACCTCGAAGACGCGCCAGGGCATCGGCGGCTGACGCAGGGTCATCGGACCTCTCCCGCCGCACGGGTCAGCGGTGTGCGGGCGGCCGGGCCGGCACCGCTGTCGTCGTTGATGACGTCCCGTTCGACCGCGCCGTCCACCAACTCGATCGTGCGGCGCGCGGTGCTCGCGGCCAACTGCACGTCGTGGGTGACCAGCAGGATGGTCTGGCCCTCGCTGTTCAGGTCCAGCAGCAGCTCGCGCACGTCCTCGGCCGAGTGCGAGTCCAGAGCGCCGGTCGGCTCATCGGCCAGCAGCAGCGCCGGCTTGTTCATCAGGGCCCTGGCCACCGCCACCCGCTGCCGTTCCCCGCCGGACAGCCGCTGCGGATAGGCCTTGACGTGCCGGTCGATGCCCAGCGAGTCGAGCAACTCGACGGCCCGCCGCTTCGCTTCGCCCTTGCCCATCCCGGCCAGCTGCGCCGGAACCATGACGTTGTCCAACACGGTCAGGTCGTCCAGCAGGTTGAAGAACTGGAAGATCATGCCGATGGAGGCCCGGCGGTACTGCGCCGAACCGGCCTCGCCGAGCTGGTCGACGCGGGTTCCGTCGACGGTCACGGTGCCACTGGACGGCTTGTCCAGACCCGCGATCAGGTTCAGCAGCGTGGACTTGCCACTGCCGGAATGGCCGAGGATCGCCACGCACTCACCAGCCGCCACGGACAGAGTGACGCCGGCCAGTGCGGGCGGGCCGTCGTCGTACTTCTTCGTCGTGTCGCGAAGATCGATCATCGGAACATTCGTCATGACCATGAACCTAGGAACGGACCACGATCCACCGCGTCGGCCGGCGGGTGTCACCACTTCCCGGGCCGTCGGCTCGGGGGCGTATCCGGCGTACATCCCCGGGGCGACGCGCAGAGCCGACGCCAATCAATACGATCTCCGTATGGAACAGCTTCTCCAGCGTCTCTCGACATCGAAGCGCGTGACCTGGCTGATGTCACAGGCCGTGGTGCTGGCCACCGCCTGCTTGTACGCGCTGACTCTCGCCTTGACGATGCTGCCCAATTCGGCGCACTACAACGGCCTGTTCCGGTTCCCCGACCTCGGGGGCTTCCAGATTCTCGGTCTCTGCGTCGTGCTCGCCCTGCCGGTCCTGCTGGTGCGCCGTCTGCCGGCGACGGTCTTCGCGGCGGTCCTGGGCGAAGCAGTCCTCGGCGACGCCTTCGACGCGCGGCCCTTGGTCGTGTTCGTCCTGCTCGTCGGCTTGGGCTGGTACCTCGCTGTCCGGCGGCCCAAGGCTGCCGCCGTCGGTTCCGTCGCGGCCGTCGCGGCCGCGTTCGTCAACAACATCCACGACCGCGGGCAGAACGTCGGCGACGCGTCCCAGTGGGCCGGGCAGTTCGCGTTGTGGTTCGCGGTCGCGTGGGTCTTCGGTGGGGTGTACCGCCGACGCCGTGAATACCTCGAAGCCCTGCAGGAGCAGACCGCGGCCCGCGTCGTCATGGCCGAGCGGCTGCGGATCGCCCGCGAGCTGCACGACAGCGTCGCGCACAGCATCGGGATCATCACGGTGCTGTCGGGAGCGGCGGCGCGGGTCGTGGAGACCAAGCCCGAGCAGACGCGGCAGGCGCTGACCGGCATCGAGACCACCAGCCGGGAGACGCTGCTGGAACTGCAGCGCATGCTCGGGGCGCTCCGCCGCGCCGAGCCGGACGACGCCATGCCGCAGGCCGCACCGCTGGCGCCGGCCGGCAGCCTGGCCGACGTCCCGCAGCTCGCCGAACGCACGGCCGGCGCCGGGGTGCGGGTCCACGTGACCTGGCGGGGCGAGCGGCGTCCACTGCCGCCGGAGATCGAACTGTCGGCGTTCCGGATCATCCAGGAGTCGGTGACGAACGTGGTGCGGCATTCCAGGGCACGGACGTGCCGGGTCGCGGTCGGTTACGAGCCGGAAGGGGTGACGATCGAGGTGGTGGACGACGGGGACGACGGTCGCGGCGG